>CAZWLP010000021.1:0-36717 GCA_964634565.1 uncultured Rikenellaceae bacterium
GCTAAGGGTTAAGAGCTAAGGGTATTGTAGCTACCCACTCTTTTTGTAAGTTTGCATAAAAGAAAAGTATATGCTAACAAATCAACCACTTGCTGAACGGATGAGACCTAAAAGTCTCGATAAGTATGTCGGACAGGAACATCTTGCAGGTATGGATTCAACTTTCAGAAAAAGTATCGAGTCGGGAATTATTCCTTCGTTTATCTTATGGGGTCCTCCCGGAGTAGGTAAAACAACTCTTGCAAGTGTTATCGCAGGCATGCATAACAGACCTTTTTATAAGCTAAGTGCTGTAAATTCAGGAGTTAAGGAAGTGAGAGAAACTATTGAAAAAGCAAAAAAGCAGCAGTTTTTCGATTCACCTAATCCAATATTGTTTATTGATGAAATCCACAGGTTCAGTAAATCCCAGCAGGATTCTCTTCTGGGGGCAGTAGAACAGGGCGTTATTACCTTAATTGGTGCCACAACCGAAAACCCGAGTTTTGAGATTATATCTCCCCTCCTCTCCAGGTGTCAGATATATGTACTGAAACCGCTTGAAGACGAAGCCCTTAAAAATCTGACCGAACATGCGATTAAAAATGATTCCTTTCTAAAAGAATATAATATTGAAGTTCTGGAATACGAGGCTCTTTTCCGACTGGCCGGTGGCGACGCACGAAAGCTTTACAACACTCTTGAACTTGTAGTTTCAGCAGAGTCTGCCACCTTGAAAGCAGGCCATAAGAATATCTTACTGACCGACGAAATAATAATAAAGCATATACAACGAAATATTACACTGTACGACAAAGGAGGCGAACAGCATTATGATATTGTTTCTGCCTTTATTAAATCTGTCCGTGGCAGCGATCCAAATGCCGCTGTATACTGGCTTGCCCGAATGGTTGAAGGCGGTGAGGATGTGAAATTTATAGCCCGGAGACTTGTGATTCTGGCTGCAGAAGACATAGGTCTGGCTAATCCTAATGCCCTTTTGATGGCACAATCATGTTTCGACGCTGTGTCAGTAATAGGCTGGCCGGAATCCAGGATTATACTCTCTCAACTTGCAATTTATCTGGCCACCTCACCTAAAAGTAATTCAGCCTATCAGGCAATTAACGATGCTATGGCTGAGATAAAGATCTCAGGCGACACAGCTGTTCCTCTTCACCTGAGAAACGCACCAACAAGGCTAATGAAGGACCTTAACTATGGTGGTGATTATAAGTATGCTCATTCCTACAAGGGCAATTTCGTTAAAGATAATTTTATGCCTGAAGAACTTAAAGGAAGAATATTTTATGAGCCGGGAAATAATCAGAGAGAAAACGAGTTCAGGAACAGACTTTTAAAACTCTGGGATGAGTTCTATAATTATGATAAAACTGAGTAGGGTATAATATTGCTTTTTACTACATTTGCTTCTGTTAAATGTTTATTATATGAATATTCCAGGACTTAAACATGCTGAAAAAGGAAACTTCCTGCTATTGGCAGGACCATGTGTTGTTGAGAGCAGGGAAATAGTCAGGGAAGTCGCTGCAGAACTAAAAAGGGTAGCAGAATATTACAAGGTAGCACTTGTTTTAAAAGCTTCCTACAGGAAGGCTAACAGGTCCAGGCTTGATTCTTTTGCAGGTATAGGAGATAAAGAAGCACTGTCAATTCTTGCAGATGCAGGATCTGAATTCAATCTTCCTCTTGTAAGCGATATTCATACAGCGGAAGAAGCATCTATGGCTGCCGGATATGTCGATATCCTTCAGATTCCTGCCTTCCTGTGCAGACAGACAGATTTACTTCTGGCTGCCGGACAAACAGGTAAATGGGTAAATATCAAAAAGGGGCAGTTCTTATCTGGTGAGTCTATGAATTTTGCAGTTGAAAAGGTCAGAAGCACCGGGAATAATAATATTATGCTTACAGAACGGGGTAATATGTTTGGTTACGGAGATCTTGTTGTAGATATAAGAAACATTCCCCTAATGAAAAAAACAGGTGTTCCGGTAATTGTTGACATTACGCACTCCTTACAGAAACCTAACAGCTCTTCAGGCGTAAGCGGGGGTCAGCCTGAGATGATAGAGACACTGGCTATGTCGGCAATTGCAGCAGGTGCCGACGGCATTTTTCTAGAAACCCACCCCGATCCTTCAAAAGCTCTTTCGGATGGAGCAAATATGCTGAAGCTTAGCAATGTAGAGGATCTTGTAAGAAAACTGTCAACTTTAAAAGAAACTATTAACAAGCTAAATAATCAGAAATAATCTACTATGAAAAAGTCAATTCTAATGATTGCTATGGCAATCATATCACTATCAATCTATTCGCAGGATCTTGCTTCAATAGTTAAAAAGTATGAAAAAGCAAGCGGCGCAGATAAGCTGGATTCCTTCAAGACAATTGTTATGGAAGGGAATATGGATGTAATGGGCATGCAGATGCAGATGGTTATCAAAGAAAAGAAACCTGATAAGATTAAGACTACAATGAATATGAGTGGCATGGAAATGGTAACAGTAATAAATGGTGATAAAGGCTACCAGATAAATCCGATGATGGGATCAAACGAGCCAACACCTCTACCTGCCGACCAGATTATACAGGCAAAGAATAACAGAAACCTCGGCTCAAACATCACTAAGTTATTTAAAGAAGGTAAACTGGAACTGGTTGGAGAAGAATCATTCAGAGGAACTGACGCTTTCAAAATTAAAATGATAAGTGAAGTAGGTGATATTTACACCTATATTGATAAAAGCACATACATGATAAAAGGGATGCAGGTCGAAGTATCTCAGGGTGGTATGACCCAGAAAGTGGAATCTCTTATGTCAAACTATCAGAATATTAATGGAGTAATGATGGCCATGAAGGTAGATGCCTATCTGGCAGGCACATACACATATGGAATGACATTTACAAAGGTTGAGTTCGACTCACCTGTTGACGATTCAGAGTTTGAAATAAAATAAAGCAGCAAACCTGTAAGCCGGATTTTGTACCCCGTTCTCTGGTTAAAAAACCTGCGAACGGGGTTTCTGTCATTTATCTACACTATATATTGCTATATAGTTTTATCGACCTACCCCCCGGCATTGAACGAGCAATTCTTTTCGCCGGTATACATGGTCTTTCAATCCATAAGGTGTACGGCTCCTGATGTCACCACCCTGACCGGTAGGCTCTTACCCCACCTTTTCACCCTTACCCCGAGTACCCGGGGCGGTTATTTTCTGTTACACTACTATACCCTCACAGGTATCTTCCCGTTAGGAAGTATGGTGCTCTTTATTGTCCGGACTTTCCTCCACGCCCTTAGGCGCAGCGACAGAACGGTTTGCTGCGTTGTAAAGATAAGTGATAAAATGCGTAAACTAATCAAAAAAAGAAACAGTCTTAATATTCAGGAATTCCAACATTCCGTTATCAGAAAGCTCCCTGCCATATCCTGATGACTTAACTCCGCCGAAAGGAAGCATGGGATCAGAACGTGTAAAGCCATTAACCGTAACCATTCCGGCGTCAATATCCTTGATAAGCCTTTCTATCAGTTCCTTATCCTTCGACCATACTGAGGATCCAAGTCCAAATATTGAAGAATTTACTTTCCGTATCATCTCATCATAATCGCTGAATCTGAATACAGGGATAACAGGTCCGAATACCTCCTCTTTGGCAAGGGGACAATTATCAGGAACATTTTCAACTACCGCAGGCTCAAAGAAGCCATCCCCCTGTTTACTCTCCAGGCTCCCAATAGTAAGCTTTGCACCCATCTTTATACTTTCTGCGACCTGTCTTTTTAGTTCAGAAACAGCAGATGTATTAACCAGAGGTCCTATATCTGTCTCCTGATTCATTGGATCTCCAATTATCAGATTATTTACCAGATCTTTAAATATGGTCATAAATTTGTTGTAGATAGCATCATGCAGATATAATCGTTTTGTAGCTATACAGCTCTGTCCATTATTCTGAAACCTCCCCGTAATTGCTGCCTCTGCAGCTTTTTCTATATCTGCATCTTCAAATACAATAAAGGGATCACTTCCTCCAAGCTCCATGACACAACTTTTTGTCGCAGCCCCTGCCCTGGCAGCAATTATCTCACCGGCAGCATTGCTTCCGGTAAGTGAAATTGATCTTACATACCTGCAGGCTATTACATCAGCGGTTTGTTTATGATTAAGAAAGAGGTTTTGAAACAGACCCTCCGGAAAACCGGCTCTCAAAACTGCATCCTCAAATTTCAAGGCACTCTCCGGTACGTTTGAAGCATGCTTCAGGATAAGGCTGTTTCCTGAGGCAGACGCAGGAGCAAAACACCTTATTACCTGCCAGTAAGGATAATTCCATGGCATAATGGCAAAGACAGTACCCTGAGCCTGGTAAACAACCCTGCTTTTGCCTGCTGGTGTGGTAATCAGTCTTGGACTAAGAATCCGTTCAGCCTCGCTAACATAGTAACGACATGCCGTTGCTGATTTTTTTACTTCAGCAATAGCCTGCTTAATTGGTTTGCCCATCTCCCTTGTTATAATTTCAGCATGCTCTTCAGCCTCATTTTCAAAGATCTCAGCCAGTCTTAGCAGGGGTGTAATCCTCTTTTTCAGACTACTTATCTTCCATTCAGAAAATGCTCTAAATGACTTTTCCAGAGCAGATTCAAGTAATTTATCACTAATATCTGCGTATTCATTAATCAGTTTCTGTGTGTAAGGATTATAACTGCGATAAGCCATATCTTTGATGTTTGGGTGTTAATATGATTATTTAATAAGTACCAGAGTTGCTCCATAACCATATTCTCTGAATGAGGCATCCTGGTAAGTGCATCTAATATACTCATTATCAATGAGCTTATGTATCTCCCTCTTTAATTTACCTGCTCCCCTGCCATGAATAAAAATAATTTTTTTCTGCCTTGCCTTTATTGCACCGTCGAGTGCCGTTCTGAACCTGGCCAGCTGAATTTCCACAATCTCCCCAGAGGTCAAGCCCGATATATCATCTAAAATTTTCGATATATGCAGGTCAACTTCCTCAATATTACTCTTTGCCTTGGCCCTGGTCTTTATTTTAGACCCCGGCTTTTCAAACTTTTCAAGTTTTTCAAGCTTTTCAACCTTTTCAAGCCTTTCAACCTTCTCTACCCTTTCAACCTTTTCAAGCCTTTCAACCTTCTCTACCTTCTCTGCCTTTTCAACCTTCTCAGGCTCCCCTCTTACGATAAGTTCCTTTTTCAGAACAGGATACTCAAATTCATCCTCATCTGTTCTTACCAGCACCAGATCTTTATCAATAATACCCACAACCACACCTGTACCGGTATCGTTAAGGAACTTGACCCTATCACCTTCTCTTATATCTCTTATATCTCTCATTTCTTTCAGGTTTATGAGACTCTAGTACAAAAATACTTATTTTTGTGTCCCTGATCCAGAATTACCTGATTTCTGTAACATATATGAATAAATACAAAGACATACGGACTGATAACTACAACTATAATCTTCCGGAAGAGAGAATCGCGAAGTACCCGCTTGAAAAAAGAGACGATTCAAAACTCCTAATTTACAGAAAAGGTGAAATAATTGATGATACATTCAGAAATATACACGATTATATTGAAAGCAGTAAGACTCTGATATTTAACGAGACAGAAGTTATAAGATCGAGGTTATTGTTCAGGAAGCCAACGGGAGCATTAATAGAGATATTCTGTCTCGAACCTGAGCGTCCTTCAGACTATGAGCAGGCACTTTCATCTTCCACGGGTGCAGATTGGAAGTGCATAGTTGGTAATCTAAAAAAATGGAAGGAAGGTTCACTTGAACTGGCGCTGCTTATAAAACAGAAAAAAATAATTGTCAGGGCAGATAAAATCAATAGAGACAAAAAAGATGTGATAGTAAGATTTAGCTGGGAAGATAACAGCATCTGTTTTAGCGAAATACTTGAAGCACATGGCCGAATGCCGGTTCCACCCTATCTGAAGAGGGATGATGAACCAATTGATAAATTAAGATACCAGACTGTATATTCATCAAACAAAGGTTCTGTAGCAGCACCAACGGCCGGGCTCCATTTTACTGAATCAGTATTGGATAGCATAAAAGCAAAAGGAATACTGTCTGGAAAAGTCACATTGCATGTCAGTGCCGGTACTTTTATACCGCTTAAGAGTGAAACAATTGGAGATCATACCATGCACAGGGAGCATTTTATTGTCTCCAGGGAAACTATTGAATTACTGAAAACAGAAAATATAATCGCAGTAGGCACTACTTCTGTAAGAACAATAGAAAGCCTCTATCACCTAGGCAATAAGCTACTTAGATCCTATATTCCATGGGGAAAAGAACTGGTGTTAGACCAATGGGAGGCCTATATACAGTCAGATAATATCAGTAAAGAGAAGTCGCTGAATGCATTACTCAAGCATCTTGATAATACCAAATCAGATTCAATCTATGCTTCTACTTCTATCATTATTGTTCCGGGATACCGCTTTAAAATTGTTAAAGGACTGATAAGCAACTTCCATATGCCATCGAGTACCCTCCTGCTGCTTGTGGCTGCACTTATAGGAAATGACTGGGAAAGGGTCTACCAGCATGCTCTGGATAATAATTACAGGTTTCTGAGTTATGGTGACAGTTCTCTGCTCCTGCCTTAAGCTGGCATCAGGGATTTAAGAAGTGATGTAAATCCCTCTATATCTGCTTCTTCTGTATCCCATGAAGTCATTAGTCTGTACTCCGAAGTTTCTTCGTTCCAGGGATAAAAAAAGTATGTTTTCCTAAGCTCTTCTGCAATCTCGGGAGGCAATATCACAAAAACCCCATTGGAATGCACTGCCTGGGTAATTCTTATTCCGTCAATGCTGCTAATCCTTTCCTCCAGCAAGCTGGCCATATTATTAGCATGGCGTGCGTTCTTAAGCCAGAGATCGTTTCTGAAATACGCTATAAACTGAGCAGAAATATACCTCATCTTTGAAGCCAGTTGCATCCCCTGCTTCCTGATATACCTGAAGTTATCTGATAAACCTGGTTTAAGGAAACAAATGGCCTCACCGTACATCATGCCATTCTTTGTTCCTCCAAAAGAAATAACGTCAACCCCTGCGTCAGTTGTGAAGTCCCGAAACGGAATATCCATTGCTGCAGCGGCATTTGCAATTCTTGCACCATCCATATGTAATAACATATTATAAGAATGCACAAAATCTGCAATTTCCCTTACTTCATCGGGAGTATAAACTGTTCCCATCTCTGTTACCTGGGTAATGGAAACCACTTTAGGCTGTGAGTGATGCTCAAAATCAAAGCCATGCAGGTGCCTCCTTATATGTTCTACAGTTAACTTACCATCCTCAGTATCACAGGTTAGAATCTTGCATCCTGAATACTTCTCCGGCGCACCACATTCGTCCTGTTCGATATGTGCTGTAAAAGCTGTAATAACTGAATTCCAGGTATTGGTTAAAGATGTAAGGCTAAGAACATTTGCAGCAGTGCCGGTAAATACAAAGAATGCTTCGGTATCAGGCCCCAGAATTATTCTGAACAACTCTTCAGCCTCCAATGTATATTTATCATCACCATAACCAATAGTATGACCTTTGTTTACTCTGTTTATTTCCGCAAGAATTTCAGGATGAACACCTGCGTTATTATCACTTGCAAAACCTCTCTTAACTATCATTCTACTTAATCTTTAAAATTTCGGGACAGAGAGCAAATATACCTCTATTGCACGTTTTTCAATAGATGTAAATCCTTATTTATAATATTTATAAATAATTTTGACTTCAATTCTTTTAGTTTTCTAATATTATTTTTGAACATATTCATTTCCATATAATACAGGCACCTTATGGACACGAGTTTTTATTTAATCGATTACCTGATATTTGGCATATATGCCGTACTGATTATTGGTCTGGGATTATGGGTTTCCAGATCAAAAAAGGGCAAACAAAAGAATGCAGAAGATTACTTTCTTGCCTCAAAGGCACTACCATGGTGGGCTATCGGTGCTTCTCTGATTGCAGCAAATATATCTGCAGAACAAATAATTGGAATGTCGGGATCAGGCTTTGCAGGCGGTCTGGCAATAGCAACATACGAGTGGATGGGAGCAGCCACCCTGCTTATTGTTGGCAAGTATTTCCTTCCTGTATTTATAAAAAAAGGCATATATACTATTCCGCAGTTTGTAGAACAGAGATATAATAAGACGCTTAAAACTATCTTAGCCACTTTCTGGATAGCTCTGTTTATTTTTGTAAACCTTACCACAGTACTTTTCCTCGGAGCCAAGGCCATCGATACTATTCTTGGTAATGGAGATGGCGCGCTAATAATGCCAGCAATTATAGGTCTGGCATTTGTAGCAGCTGCTTATTCCCTTTACGGTGGATTATCAGCAGTGGCATGGACAGATATTATACAGGTAGTACTGCTTGTCTTAGGAGGTATAATTACCACCCTGATAGCCCTGGATAAAGTCAGCCCTGAAGGAGGAATTTTAAGAGGGGCATCCCATATGTTTGATGTTGCCGGCGACAAGTTTCATATGATACTTAAAAGGGATAATCCTGAATACTTTAATATGCCGGGCATCGGGATGCTTATTGGTGGTATGTGGGTAGCCAACCTTTATTACTGGGGTTTTAATCAATACATTATCCAGAGAACACTGGCTGCAAAATCGCTCAGAGAATCCCAGCGAGGTATAGCATTTGCGGCATTTCTGAAACTTATTATACCACTGTTTATAGTAATTCCGGGGATTATTGTATATATACTGTTTACTCAACCGGAAGGAACTAATATTATACCCGGGATTACAGAGGTATTTACTAAAGCAGATGGATCTGTTAACTATGATAAAGCATACCCATGGTTAATTTCTTCATTTGTCCCAAAGGGTCTTAAAGGACTTGTAGTAGCTGCCCTTGCAGCTGCGATAGTTTCCTCGTTGGCATCAATGCTTAATTCAACTTCGACAATATTTACCATGGATATATACAGGCAGTATATTAACAGGGATGCCAATGACAGGAAGACTGTAATGGTAGGCAGAATTTCTGCTGCTGCAGCCCTGTTAATAGCAATATCTGTAGCTCCTCTCCTAAAAAGTATTCCCCAGGTTTTCCAGGGCATCCAGGAATGGACTGGTATTGTAAGTCCTGGTATTCTGGCTGTATTCCTGATGGGCTTATTCTGGAAAAAAGCAAATGCTAGAGGAGCTATTACCGGTGTGTTAGCATCTATTCCTACAGCTCTTATCCTTAAGCTTGGCATAATGGAACTGCCATTTATGGACCAG
Source organism: uncultured Rikenellaceae bacterium (assembly GCA_964634565.1). Classification (GTDB taxonomy): domain Bacteria; phylum Bacteroidota; class Bacteroidia; order Bacteroidales; family VadinHA17; genus JAUVKT01. The sequence continues at coordinate 9,331 of CAZWLP010000021.1, forward strand.
ATGTTTTATACCACAATAATAACAATGGTAATTATTGCCGGTGCAAGCATCAGCTCAGGCAAAGAGGGACAGGATGATGACCCAAAGGCAATATCTTTAGTACCGGAAATGTTTAAAACAGACAGGAGTTTCAATATTGCCGCATATGCTATAATGCTTATCCTGGTATTCCTTTACGCCTATTTCTGGTAATAATACAGCAGAATAATGGCCCCGGTAGTATACCAGGGCTTCTTTTACTTAGAGTACTTTCTTATCTTTGTGCAGATGGAAAAAGGTCGTTACTTCTTATTATTATCTTATAAAGGTACAGCTTATTCAGGCTGGCAGGTACAGCCTGGCGAAAAAACAGTTCAGGGAACTCTAGAGAAGGCCTTATCTGTTATTTTGCAGGGTGATATAAAGATAACAGGAGCAGGAAGAACCGATACCGGCGTTCATGCCCGGAATTTTGTAGCCCATTTTGACACAGCATCTGATATTCTCTCTGCCGACGATCTTGTATTTAAACTAAATTCTTATCTCCCGCCTGATATAGCTATCGAATCTATAATTAAGGTAAGGGATGATGCTCATGCACGGTTTGATGCTATATCCAGAACCTACAGGTATATTATAAATAATAAAAAGGATCCCTTTAGTAATAATGAAAGTACCTATATCCGGGGCACTCTGGATCTGGATGCAATGAACCTGGCAGCTGATTACCTTAAGGAGTTCAACGATTTTACAAGCTTCAGTAAGGTGCACACAGATGTGAAAACAAATATTTGTAAGGTCAGCTATGCAAAATGGTCAGTTGAGGAAGACAAAATTATATTTGAGATTAAGGCAGACAGGTTCCTTCGTAATATGGTAAGAGCTATAGTGGGAACCATGCTTGATATTGGTAGTGCTAAGATTAAACCTGAATATATTAAAACTATTATTAAAGCAAGGGACAGATCAAAAGCCGGAAAATCTGTTTCACCCGACGGACTCTTTCTTACTGCTATAGCATATCCTGAAACAGTATGGACTTAAAACAGTTAAGGCTGGCGATTCCATATTTCCCAGGCCTCTTCTGCCTGAATTTCAAGCATCTGAGAGCCTCCCTTTACGCTACAACCCCTTTCCTTCCCAAAAGACAGAAAAGCAGTTAGTTCAGGGTTATAAACAAGATCAAAAAGGATATTTTTCTCTGTAAGATGCTGATAAGGAATATCGGGATAAGAAGATATATCCGGAAACATTCCCAGAGGAGTGGTATTAATAATTAAGGGATATAAATTAAGTATATCAGCATCAAGCTGATCGTATACAAAATCACCCTTGTTTTTATCCCTCGAAACAGACCTGTAGTCTATTCCAATATCTTCCAGTCCTTTTCTTACCGCCAGTGATGATCCACCTGTTCCAAGGATAAGGGCAGAATTTATTCCAGGCCTTAAAACAGGTTTTAAAGATTCTGTAAAGCCCTTTTTATCAGTATTATATCCTGTCAGGCTTACCCTATTATTCTCCCTGAAAATATTGATTACATTTACTGCTCCAATCTCAGCAGCAACAGGATCAATATGGTGGAGAAATTCAATTATCTGTGTCTTATACGGAATGGTAACATTAAGCCCTGACAGTTCCTTATTTGATTCCACAATCTCTTTAAACATTGAAAGAGAAGAAATCTCATAATTTCTGTATATAGCATTATGTCCTTCTTTGCTGAATTTATCAGCAAAGAATGCAGAAGAAAATGAATGTCCCAGAGGATAGCCTATTAATCCAAAAATTCTCATGATACCTTTTTACCGATGCGATCTATTATAATAACAAGCACGATAGCGAATAACATCAGCAGCACTGCAGCAAGAATGTGAGGATCCGAGCCAGTAATCTCATAATAATTTAGCGGGATAATATTTCTCTGAATCAAGGGAATCATATCACCATGTGAATTAAGCCTTTCACTAAGGGTTTCCTTCCATGGCCATATTTTATTCAGAGATCCGATAATAAACCCTGAAAGTATTACTATTGTGAGCCTGTAATAATTATTCAGAAGATATGAAAGAACCCTTGAAAAACCTACCAGTCCACTTACCAGACCAAGGCCAAAAACCAGGAGAACCGGAATATTTAAATCACTTACCGCAGTAAGTACAAACTGATATTTTCCAAGGATAAGAAGTATAAATGCTCCGGAAATTCCAGGTAGTATCATTGCACATATTGCAATTGCCCCGGCGATAAAAATAAACCAGTAAGCCTCACTTGTTTCTGCCGGAGTAAACTGTGTGATAACAAACATTATTACTATACCTGCAAGCAGTGCAATAAAGTCGACAATTCTCCAATCCTTAACTGAGCGAACAACAAGTACAGCCGAGGCAATAATAAGACCAAAAAAGAACGACCATGTATATACAGGATAACTGATTAACAAGTACTTAAGCAAGCTTGCAAGCGAAAAAACGCTGATCAGTATACCACCAAAAACAAAGATTAGAAAAGTGCCATTTATTCTTTCCCAGAATTTAGCAAAGCGAAAATTTAAGAGATGCTTAATGGCCTCTATATCTACCGATTTAATAGAATCAACAAGCTCTCTGTAAATACCGGTAATCAGGGCTATTGTTCCACCTGAAACCCCAGGTACAACATCAGCTGCACCCATACTCATTCCTTTCAGAAGAAGCAGGATGTATTTTCTTACTTTTACCATTTAGTCTTATTTCATCTCTTCAGGCAGAAACTGGAAAAATGTATCTCCCCTTAAGCCGCATCTTAATGCTTCAAGAGATATTATCTCGTTTGGAGCTATATTGCCAAGATTAACATTATGACCGAATTCCTGAATAAACCAAGCCTGCTGCGATTTTACCGGGGCCTCCCATAGAACATTATCCAGTGATATATGCTCAGCTATTGAATCAATAAGAGCATCATTGGTTGAACCATCACTGTTATATATTCCTGAAGTGCCACTCTCGCGTGCTTCAGCAATAACTTTTATAGAACCAGCTTCAAGTTCAGATCGCATCATACTTATCCATTCTTCGGGCGAATATACTACATCCTTTTTCTTTGATCCAACTTCCGAGATAACAGTATATTGCTTCGACATGTCTTTGATATACTTCAATTTTTGTTCCTGAGGCATTTCAAATGATCCATCCGATATCTCAGCCATATTCAGATTAAAATGATCCATAAGCTCAAGGTACTCCCTGTACATTCCACGTATAACATATGCCTCAAACAATGTTCCTCCCAGATAAGGTATGGTACCTGCATTTTTATATATCTCAATCTTCTCTTTAACACCAGGTGTAACAAGAGATGTTCCAAACCCCAGTTTTACATAGTCTATTAATTCGCTGCCAACACTCATCAGGTTTTCTGCTTCTGCAATACTTAAACCCTTATCCATAATCATTGTAAGACCATTGTTTCTGGGTTTTTTGCTCCGAACCGGCAAATATGGTAGTGTTATACTCATTATTTAGTAATTAGATATTTAATAGTTGTTTAATATTTTCATTTAAGAGATACTCCGGGAATAGCTCCTTAAAATCGTTAAGCGAATTGTCGGATAGAAGCATTGCTTTTGAAAGGTGATAGTAGCATTTATCAGCTTCACCACAATAAAGATAAGAAGAAGCAATAACATATCTGAGTCCGTGAACATCTCCTGTCACTTTTAATGCCTTCAGAAGAAGTGGAAGAACCTTAAAATACAATACCTCAGCTATTATAAGACGTCCCATATCAATCCATACTTCGTCATAGAAGGGGTCAAGTTTAAGGGCCGACATAAATGATCTAACTGCATCCTTACTATTAAGATACTTAACCTGGGCCTTCCCCTGAAAATACAGGTACTCCGGATTATTATCGTCGAGTCCTACCGCTCTTTTAAGGTAATATATAGCCTCATCCTTCTTATTTTCTGAAAGATAAATTACACCAAGACCAAACCATGGCTCAGAAAACTCCGGATCGAGATCAATAGCTTCCTGGTAAAACTTAATAGCTATATCCCGTTTGCCTGTTTTGTCATAGCACTCTGCAGCATAGGTAAGAGCTTCAGAACTTTCCTCTTCAAACTCAAGGTATTCCAGATATGAATCAAGAGCCTGTCCATATTCGCCAATACTATACAGTATATTCCCCTTATTAAACAAAGCAAAAATATTATCCGGATTTACAGCAAGAGCAAAATCGTATGCTTCGACTGCTTCCTTAAGCCTGTTAGTTTTATTATACAAAATACCCAGATTATACCAGGCATTATCAGAATAAGGATCTTTGTTTAGAAATATATTGTAATAATCGATTGCCTTTTCGTATTCCTCCAGCCTTTCATAAGCATAAGCCATATCATAAAGGTGGGTGGAATATTCTGGTTCGAGTGCAATAAGTTTCTCGAGATACGGCAGAAGCAACTTATAATGATTAAGATTATAAAGTATTGAGGTAATGCTCAGTAAAATTGTTGATTCTTCGCTTTTATCAATTGACAGGGCCATATCAAAATACTTTTTTGTACCCTGGATATCACCCATCATTCCAAGAGCAGCACCTTTAATTATAAAAACTTCGAAATTATCGGGCTCAAGACTCTCGATAATCTTAATGGTCTTTAATGCCTCAACTGCCCTGCCCTTATCGATCAGAACCTTTGCCCTTCTGAGCTGAAGAGACACAGAATAAGGATGTTGTCTGTACGCTGCTTCCACCGCTTCAAATGCATAGGTAACATCGTTATGCTCAAGGTAGTAATCTATAATGGTCTCAAACTCAACGACATCAAAGAAAGCATTCTCATTATTCTTGCGCATACTTTCATAGCGTTCAACTATGCCACTCACATCCTCATCTCCAAAGCCTAATCTATCTTCTTCCATAATATATATTTACTCTAAAAACGCTACAAGGTGCAAAAATAGGATAAAATATCTGTGAGGCCACCAAGTTTATATCAATTTTTTCACAATTTAATAATTTTATAAACACCTGTTTTTCAGACATAAATAATATGCAGTGACAACTTTTAATAAAATTATTACACTCTAACGCAACCATTATTATTACATATACATCTTATGTGTGTAATTACTTGAGGAACTTAACAAATGCCCTCATATCCTTAATTACCCTAAATTAACCTAAATTCTACCTTCGAAGAGCCGGGACACCTTCCCGGTTTTTTTATAGTAACATTTTGTATAGTTTTACGTTTTATTAGTAATCTACCAATAGTTATTAAGCATGAAATTAAATATTTTATCAGGCCGGAATATCACATTTTATATTGTTCTTTTTTCAATTTTAACTATCACACGGAGCAGCAGCTGCGGTGGAGATGATATTAAGATAAATTATGAATATGGAACCTTTCCAGATTCGGTTTATAATCTGGAGGGGATGAACAGCGCTTATGATGACTATAATATGGCACTGCCTGAGATATATATTGATTTACCAATAATGTTTTCATCAAACAGAACAACAAGTGGAGGTGCATTTGATATTGTTACAGGTTATATAAGTTATACCTTTAACCAGGTAGATGGAAATTTCTCAATATATTCAGAAATGATTGACAGTCCATTCTTTGATTACCTTGAGGAACTGGTTAATACTGAAACAGGAAACGAGTTTGGTCCGATGAGATTCTTTAATGGATCTGATGGTTATGAGTACTTCTTTTACGCTTCAGACTTTGAAAGCGACAATCTGGACCTCAGGTTTGTCAAATATTTCCCATCTGGAGCATTAGGTGAACCATTTCAGAATTCCGAAGGAGAGGTATCTGTGATTAATTCATCGGCCGATGATGCTTATATCACTATAGACTGGGATGTTGAGATGGCTTATTTTACATCCGACAGAAACGGAGATTTCGACATCTTTGAAACAGCCATTTCCCAGGGAGTAGACCTCTCGATATGGCTTCAGGGCTCTCCCGGTACTATTGCAGCTACAGACAGCATAAACAGCATATACGACGATAAATGTCCATTTATAGCAGATGATATTCTTGTATTTACATCAAACCGCCCTGGCGGAATGGGTGGATACGACCTGTACTACTCTTTGATGATTGATGGTAAATGGAACAGCCCTGTAAATATGGGACCACGTATTAATACAGAGTATGATGAATACAGGCCCCTTGTCGGATTCTCAAGTATGTATACCAACAAATTTATATTGTTCTCATCCAACAGACCGGGTGGAAAAGGAGGTTACGACCTTTACTTCTCAGGACTGGATCTCTAAAATATTATTTACCTCAACTTATTTGCAAGAAGAGTGTTTTGCAGGAGCGACACTATCGTCATTGGACCAACTCCTCCGGGAACAGGTGTAATATATGAACACTTCGGAGCTACATTGTCGAAATCAACATCTCCCCTCAGTTTCCATCCCGATTTGGTAAGGTCTGATTTAACTCTGGTAGTACCGACATCGATTACTACGGCTCCATCTTTTACCATATCTGCTGTTACAAATCCCGGTATTCCCATTGCGGCAATAATAATATCGGCTTCTGAAACAAGTTCAGGAAGATCTTTGGTACGACTATGGACCACTGTTACTGTGGCATCCACCCCCTTCCTGGACATCAGAATACTTACCGGCCGACCCACTATATTGCTTCTGCCTATCACAACGCATTTCTTCCCGGAAGTCTCAATATCATAACGCTTTAGCAATTCCATTATACCATAAGGGGTTGCTGATACGAAAGATGGCAGACCAACGACCATTTTACCAACATTAACAGGATGAAATCCATCCACATCTTTTGTTGGATCAATGGCTTCGATAACCTTATTCTCAGAAATATGATCAGGAAGAGGAAGCTGAACAATAAAACCATCAATATCAGGGTCATTATTAAGATCATCAACTTTTGCCAGAAGCTCATCTTCTGATACATCAGCATCGAACCTGACAAGGGTAGAATTAAAGCCAACCTGCTCACATGCTTTAACCTTATGAGCAACATAGGTTTCACTGCCTCCGTCGTTACCAACCAGGACTGCGGCAAGATGAGGTATTTTACCACCAGCAGCTTTAATCTTTTTTACTTCTTCTGCTATCTCCAACTTAATATCGGAAGATATCTGTTTTCCGTCAATAATTTTGTACATATCAATTTTAGTTTGGTCTCATAATATTTGCAAGATTTCCGCCTCCTCTTTTAGTCATCATCTTCATCATTCTTTTAGTCTCCTCAAATTGCTTTAAAAGACGATTTACTTCCTGGATAGAGGTACCGCTTCCGTCGGCAATTCTCTTTCTTCTGCTCCCATTCATTACCGAAGGATTAGATCTCTCTTCCGGTGTCATACTATGTATAATAGCTTCAATACCTTTAAAGGCATCATCATCAATATCAAGATTTTTAACGGCTTTTCCCACTCCCGGAATCATTCCCATCAGATCTTTCACATTACCCATCTTTTTTATCTGCTTTATCTGGGATATAAAATCGTTAAAATCGAACTGGTTCCTGGCAATCCGTTTCTGGAGCTTGGCTGCTTCGGCTTCATCATACTGTTCCTGAGCCTTTTCGACAAGAGACACAATATCACCCATACCCAGTATCCTGTCTGCCATTCTTTCGGGGTAGAAAAGTTCAATTGCGTCCATCTTTTCTCCTGATCCGATAAACTTAATTGGTTTATTAACCACACCCTTAATTGACAGAGCAGCTCCACCCCTGGTGTCACCATCCATCTTAGTAAGCACAACACCATCAAAATCAAGTTTCTCATTAAACTCGAAGGCTGTATTTACAGCATCCTGACCTGTCATTGCATCTACTACGAACAGAGTTTCCTGAGGATTAACGGCTTCTTTAACAGAAGCTATTTCCTTCATCATTTCCTCATCAATAGCCAGGCGACCGGCTGTATCTATTATAACTGTGTCGCGGCCTGAGTTTTTTGCATCCTTAATAGCCCTTTTTGCTATTTTCACTGGATCCATATTACCCTCTTCTGTATAAACAGGTACATTTATTTGCTCTCCGATTACCTTAAGCTGCTCTATTGCTGCCGGCCTGTAAACATCACCTGCCACCAGAACAGGGTTCTTTCCATTTTTACTTTTAAGATAATTAGCCAGCTTACCACAAAAGGTAGTTTTACCAGACCCCTGTAAGCCGGAAATAAGTATTACGCATGGACTTCCCTTAAGATTAATGCCCTCATTCGCACCTCCCATCAGCTGTACAAGCTCATCGTGGACAATCTTAACCATCATCTCCGATGGTTTAACAGCATTTAATACATTCTGTCCAAGAGCTTTCTGTTTTACGGTATCAGTAAATTGTTTGGCTATCTTATAGTTAACATCAGCATCGAGCAGAGCTCTTCTGACATCTTTCAGTGATTCTGCAATATTGATCTCGGTTATCCGGCCCTGCCCTTTCAGCACCTTAAATGATCTTTCCAGTCTGTCGCTTAAATTATCAAACATAATATTGCTCTTTATTCAATTCATTATTAATTAGGATTACATTCTCTCAGGCATCTCAATACCAAGCAGCCACATACCTTTTTCAAGTATTTTACCCGTAAGTGCTGTAATTAAAATTCTTAAATCCCTTTGCTTCTTATCTGCTTCGTTCAATATAGAATATTCGTGGTAAAACTGGTTAAAATCTCTTGACAATTCATAGCAGTAATTTGCCAGTAGCGCCGGACTAAGATTTTCTCCTGCTTCTCTGACAATGGCAGGAAATCTTGATAAAGCAATCACAATATCCTTTTCCTTATTATTTAAAAAATCTACTTCAGTCTCACCATCGGGAATAGTGCCTGACTTTCTCAATACTGAATTAATACGTGCAAAGGTATATTGTATAAAAGGTCCGGTATTACCATTAAAGTCGATAGACTCAGCCGGGTTAAACATCATATTTTTCTTTGGGTCAACCTTTAGTATAAAATACTTAAGTGCACCAAGTCCAACCTTTCTGTATATCTCGTACTTTTCTTCTTCAGTAAAATCATCCAGTTTCCCTAGATCAGTTGATGTATCTCCTGCAGTTTTTATCATTTCTGCAATCAGGTCATCAGCATCAACTATAGTACCCTCTCTTGACTTCATCCTGCCTTCAGGCAGCTCAACCATGCCATAGGAATAATGATATATACCATCAGCCCATGAGTATCCCAGCTTCTTAAGAATAATAGTAAGTACCTGAAAATGATAATTCTGCTCATTACCAACCACGTAGAGTTGCCTGTCGAATTTGTAATCGTTATATCTTTCAACAGCTGTTCCCAGATCCTGGGTCATATATACAGCAGTACCATCTGAGCGTAAAAGCAGTTTCTCATCCAATCCGGCTTCCTTTAAATCTGCCCATACCGAACCGTCATCCTTAACAAGCAACTTATTGCTTTTTAAAGCATCTGAAATTATTTTTTTACCAAGCCTGAAAGTATCAGACTCGTAATATATCTTATCGAAGTCTACTCCAAGGTCAGCGTAAGTCCGCTCGAATCCCTTATAAACCCAGGAGTTCATTCTTGACCAGAGATCGACTGTTTCTCGATCGTCCGATTCCCATAACCTGAGCATCTCTCTTGCGGCTACAATAAGGTCGGCTTTATTTGCAGCTTCATCGGCAGACATACCACTCTTAACCAACTCTTCCTGTTGCTTTTTATATTCACGGTCGAACCTGACATAATACTTACCTACAAGATGATCTCCCTTTAGCCCTGTCGACTCTGGTGTCTCTCCATCACCATATAGTTTCCAGGCTAACATTGACTTGCAAATATGAATACCCCTGTCGTTTACAATATTTGTTTTATAAACTTCTTTACCGTTGGCCTTCAGTATCCTGGACAGTGAATATCCAAGCAGGTTATTTCTGATATGACCCAGGTGAAGTGGCTTATTTGTATTGGGCGAAGAGTACTCGATAAGAATTTTCTCCGACTCGTCGCATGGCTCTGAGAAACCATAATTTTCAATAACTGATATCCGCTGTAACTGTCTTAGATATGATTGAGGGGATAATGATAAATTAAGAAAACCTTTTACGACATTGAAAGATATAATATCAGAATAATTATCCAGCAGATATTGCCCGATTTCTTCAGATGTCTGGGCCGGTGACCTGGAAGAAACTTTAAGAAGAGGAAAAACAACCAGTGTAAATTCTCCATCAAACTCTTTTTTTGTTTCCTGTATCTGTATCTTGTCTAAATCGGGCTTTTTTCCATAAAGGACCTCGACTGCATCGATACAATAATTAAGCAATAATTTCTCCATCTTCCTAATATTTCATCAGGGTGCAAAGATAAAATAAATTAACTAAGTTGCAGGAAACAAACAGGAGTCGAAATAATTCTTTTTACTAATTCTTTTGCCAAACTAACCTAGTTCTTTGATATACGCTGAAATCTTTTTGACGAATAGTTTGCCACAGGCCTATAAAATAGATATTTTTGATACTTCTGGAGAATAATCCAGTCCGGCATAATGGCGATTGATAATCTACATATTAAAACAGCTCATAATACTCCTGATGTACGCTTAGATGCAACAACAGGCAGTCTTACTTTTACTGGTAAATCAATACCTGAAAATGCTACCCAGTTATATGCTCCCATAATAGAATGGATTAAGGAATATATTAAAACTCCCCAGGACGAAACAAACCTGCATCTGGACTTGGTATATTTTAATACTTCCACCTCAATCTGGATCGCAAAAATGTTCAGGGAGCTGTCGATGATTGACAATCATGAGAAACTGCTTATTATTCATCTATATTTTCATATCGAAGAGTTTGATGAAATGGAGGAACAGGATCTGGCAGATGCCATTTCCCCGATAACTGATGTCATTAATACTGCAAGTGTTAGCATAGGAGTTAAAGTCTATGGAAAAGACGACTCCGGCTTTGTTAGAAAAGAGAGGCTGATTCTCTTCTGATTTTTTAAAATAATCAACTTAAAATAGTTAGTCTTACATAAGGATATTTAGTGTCTGAATAATATCTTTATATAAGCTTTTATTAACGAACTATTAAAATGCTTTTATCCGGTAAGACAGGAAAAACAAACAGGCAGGCTGCAGTTGCCGGAAGTTTCTATCCGGCCGGGCATGATTTTCTTGTAAAAGAGGTAAAAGACTATACTGATGGAAAAGTTTCTGCAAAACAGGATTGTAATGTCAGAGCTATTATTGCACCCCATGCAGGGTATGTTTTTTCAGGAAGTATAGCCGGATCAGCATATGCCTATGTAACCGACTGGCATAAATACAAAAGGGTTTTCATAATAGGCAGCAGTCACCATCAACAATTTAACGGTGCAGCGCTTTATACAGAAGGTAATTACCTTACCCCGCTGGGAGAAGTTAAAGTTGACAGAGAGATATGCTCTGATCTTATCGGTGGCAGCAAATACTTTACAAATTATCCTACTGTTCATAATAATGAGCATAGCATTGAAGTACAGCTTCCCTTTCTGCAATATATGTTAAAAAATAATCTGATTATTATTCCTATTCTGATCGGAACTAACAAGGCAGCAGAATGTAAAGAAATAGCCTCTGCCCTTCAGCCATGGTTTAAGCCTGATAATTTGTTTGTCTTTTCAAGTGATTTTAGCCATTACCCCGAATATAGTAATGCATATAAACTGGATTCACTTACATCCGAAAAGATTATAAGTGGATCTGCCGGTGAATTTCTTGATTGGGTTATTAAATGTGAGAAGGAAAAAAGCTATGGGGCTCTCACTCCTATGTGCGGATGGACTGCCGGATTGGTTCTTAAATACCTTGCTGAATCAATTAGCAGTCATAAATTTATTCATATTGATTATGCAAATTCAGGAGATTCGAAAGCTGGCAATAAGAACGGAGTGGTTGGTTATCATGCAATTGCATTGGTAGAGGAGAATAAAGAGGGTCTTGCCCTTAGCGATAGTGACAAATTGCGATTATTGAGACTGGCAAGAGAAAATATAGGATCCAGGCTGCATAAGGGTAAGTTTATTACAAGTGATAAGGCTGATTATAAAGGTATGCTGAGTAAAAAGCTCGGTGCATTTGTGACCCTCAGAAAAGATAATAAACTGAGGGGATGTATCGGGAAGATCAATGCAAGCGAACCTCTCTTTGAGACTATAAGGCAGATGTCAATAGCAGCTGCTTTTAATGATTCCAGGTTTGATCCCGTCCAAAGGGATGAGCTGGATAAGATTCGCATCGAAATATCGGTGCTAAGCGAGATGAAGAAAATAGAGAATATCGATGAAATTATACCCGGTAAACATGGGATATATCTGAAGAAAGGTTTAACAAGTGCAACTTTCCTACCACAGGTTGCAGTGGAACAGAAGTGGAACAGGGAAGAATTACTGGGTAATCTCTCAAAAAATAAGGCGGGACTGGATTGGTCTGGTTGGAAAGATGCCGATATTTATATTTACGAGGCAATAGTCTTTGAAGAAGATATATAAGCAATAGCCAGACTAAAAGAATCTTATTTTATGAATACAGCAGAAAAAAAAATAAAATATGCCAGGCAGGAAGGATGGGTTTCAATTATAACCAACATCATTCTTGCAGCAATTAAATATTGGGCAGGCCTTGTATCTGGTTCTGTGGCACTTATAGCAGATGCCTGGCATACCGCAAGCGACTCTTTTAGTTCAGTCATTATCATTATAGGAGCTAAAATGTCTGTTAAACCGGCCGATGAAAAACATCCCTTTGGCCACGGACGATTCGAATTTATCGCCACATTTCTGGTTTCCATTATGCTCTTCCTGGTTGCCTTTTCCTTTATTAAGGAATCTATAGATAAATTTACCAATCACCAGGAAGCAAATTACGGTATTTTTGCCATTGTAGTCACAATAGTGTCTATTGTTGGCAAAGAGATACTGGCACAATATGCTTTCTATTGCGGAAGAAAGTCAGATTCGGATTCACTGAAGGCTGATGGATGGCATCACCGAAGCGATGCAATCTCTTCAGTAATAATCCTGGCAGGAATAGTAATAGGACAAAAATACTGGTGGATGGACAGCCTTCTTGGTCTGGTAGTTGCAATTATTATCGGCTATACAGCTCTGAGGCTTACTCTTAATACTATAAGTCGTATGCTCGGGGAAATACCGGATCAAGAGATAATAAACAATATTACTGAAATAGCACATAAGGTATGCGGACCAGGAGGAATGCCACATCATTTTCATCTTCACGACTATGTTACACACAAAGAGCTCACTTTTCATCTGAATCTGGATCCGGCCATGAACATAGATGAAGCACATACCCTGGTAAGCGAAATAGAAATGAAGATTAAGGAAGAACTTGATATTGAAGCAACAATACATATTGAACCAAAAGAAGCAGGAAAAAGATGAAGAAGGAGGAAGCAGGAAAAAGAATCCATACTCTACGGACAGAACTTGAAAAACATAACCACAATTATTATGTATTAAACAAGCCGGAGATATCAGATTTTGAATACGATATTCTTCTTAATGAGCTTACTACCCTTGAAGATAAATATCCTGAGTTCAGAAAGGAAGACTCACCATCAAATAAGGTAGGAAGCGATATTACAAGGGAATTTACTCAGCAGCAGCACAGCTACCCCATGCTCTCCCTGAGCAATACATATAGTGAAGAAGAGCTTAAGGAATTTGATTCAAGGCTAAAGCGCAGTCTTGGTGAAAGTTTTGAATATGTATGTGAGTTAAAATATGATGGTGTATCAATAAGTATAATCTACAAAAATGGCCGGATGATTGCGGCAGTAACAAGAGGAGACGGAACTACCGGTGATGTTGTTACCAACAATGTAAGAACAATAAAATCTATTCCTTCTTTAATTAATTCAGAAGATATACCCTCTGATTTTGTTATTAGAGGAGAAATATACCTGCCTCATAAGGGATTTGATATGATGAATCAGAAAAAGATTGAGAAAGGAGAACAAGCCTTTGCAAACCCCAGAAATGCAGCAGCAGGTACACTTAAACTACTAGATTCAAAGATTGTTGCTGAAAGGCCCCTCGACTGTTTTATTTACTATGTGCTTGGAGAGAGCCTGCCATCCGACAGTCATTATGAAAATATGCAAACTGCCAGATCATGGGGTTTCAGGGTGCCCCGGGAAATTACTCTTTGTAAGAATATTGATGAAGTGCTGGCCTTTACAAAGTACTGGGATACAGAAAGACATAATCTGCCTTACGATATTGACGGAGTTGTTGTAAAAATTAATTCACTTACTCAACAACAGGAATTAGGCTCTACCGCCAAGTCGCCCCGCTGGGCTATTGCCTATAAATTTAAGGCCCAACAGGCAGAAACGAGGCTAATTTCAGTAAGCTTTCAGGTTGGTCGTACAGGCTCGATAACACCTGTCGCAAACCTGGTACCTGTACAGCTGGCAGGAACAACAGTTAAAAGGGCTTCTCTTCACAATGCCGACCAGATAGCGCTTCTGGATCTGCATGCAAACGACCTACTTTATGTTGAGAAGGGAGGGGAAATAATACCCAAGATCGTAGGAGTAAATTTCGAAAAGCGAGAAAAAGGATCTCAAAAGATTGAATTTATTAATAACTGTCCCATATGTGGTACTCCACTGGTGAGAGAGGAGTCTGAAGCAAATCATTATTGTCCTAACAGTGAAGGTTGTCCTCCACAGATTAAAGGCAGAATAAAGCACTTTATAAGCCGTAAAGCCATGGATATAGATGGCCTTGGCGAAGAAACAGTTGATCTCCTGTACAGAGAAAAGCTTATTAAAAACATTGCCGACCTGTATAGACTGTCAGAAAAAGATATTTCTGTTCTGGAAAGATTGGGCGAAAAATCAGCTTCGAACATTATTACAAGTATTAATAAATCTAAAAACAGGCCATTCGAAAGCTTGCTTTTTGCGCTTGGAATAAGATATGTTGGTGAAACAGTTGCCAGGACAATAGCTACTTATTATAACAATATCGACAGCCTTATAGAGGCAGGTATAGATGATCTGCTGGATATCCCGGAGGTTGGAAGCAGTATAGCAAACAGCATTTTTAATTATTTCTCCAAAGAACAAAACAGGGAGATCATAGAAAGGCTAAGATTGGCCGGACTGAATATGGAGAGTAAAAGATCTGAATCGCTAAGAGGCAATCAGCTCGAAGGCCAGTCGGTAGTAATTTCAGGAACATTTGAAAAACACAGCAGAGAACAGTATAAAAAAATGATAGAAGAATATGGTGGTAAGAATGTAAGCTCAATATCGAAAAACACTTCCTTTATGCTGGGAGGCGAAAATATAGGACCGTCCAAATTAAAAAAAGCAAAAGAACTGGGCATCAAAATAATCAGTGAGATTGATTTTCTTACAATTATTGATAATCT
Organism: uncultured Rikenellaceae bacterium; assembly: GCA_964634565.1. Lineage (GTDB taxonomy): Bacteria > Bacteroidota > Bacteroidia > Bacteroidales > VadinHA17 > JAUVKT01. The sequence goes on from CAZWLP010000021.1 coordinate 24,733, forward strand.
ATAATTCTTATGCAGATAATATTCTAAAAAACAATTAGGTTTGTAATATGGAGATTTTCTATAAAACAAGGCTCGCATGGGCAAATGCACTGCTGAGGAGACGAATTAAAAAAACTTTCCGAAACAAAAAATTTAACAATATCAGGAATGCTCATAAAATCGGAATAGTATGGGATGGTAGTTATATATCAGATTTTAAGCATATTGTAAGTCTATACCAGAGTATGCAGTCAAATAATATTCAGGTTGACATAGTATGCTATTACCCCGGCAAAATACTTCCTGATGAATATACTGCACTTCGATACCTTACCTGCTTTAAAAGAAGCGACCTCAGTTTCTTCTATTTGCCAGATAAAGATTACCTCAATGATTTTATTTCGACTCCATACGAAATACTGATAGATATTAACTTCAAGAACCAGTTTCCCCTGAGGTATATTACAGCTCTTTCCAAAGCGGAATTTAAGATTGGGGCAGGGCAAACGATAGATAGCAATATACTTGATATGACATTAGAAATATCTGATAAGGAAAATATTGAGTTTTACCTTCAACAGGTTGAACATTATCTGAAAATGATTAATACAGGAGTCTGATAGCATATATAATTATTAACCCGGAATACTATGAAAAATTTCAGAGGAACCGGTGTAGCAGTTGTTACGCCATTTAAGAGTGATTCGAGCATTGACTTTAAGGCCCTGGAAAGGGTCGTAAATCATATTATTGATGGTGGTGTTTCCTACCTTGTGGTTCTTGGCACTACCAGTGAGGCAGCAACAATGAATAATGAGGAAAAAGAAGCCGTAATATCATATATAAAGGAGATAAACAGCGGTAGAATCCCGATTGTTCTTGGGATAGGTGGAAATTGTACACAGCAGCTAGTAAGTACTATCAGGCAAACAGACCTGAATGGTATTGACGGAATACTATCTGTTGCTCCATATTATAACAAGCCAAATCAAAAGGGTATTTATCAGCACTTTAAAGCCGTATCCAATGCATCCCAGCTTCCCATTATAATATATAATGTTCCGGGCAGAACCGGTAGTAATATAGAAGCTGAGACCTGCGTAAAGCTGGCATGGGACTTTGAGAATATAGTTGCTGTTAAGGAAGCATCAGGCAACCTTTCGCAGGTAATGGATATAATAAATAAGGCTCCGTCTGATTTCCAGGTTATATCAGGAGACGATCTGCTTACAATGCCAATGATATCACTTGGTGCAGAAGGAGTTATCAGCGTCCTTGGAAATGCCTTTCCGATGGAATGGAGCGAAATGGTAAAACTGGCACTCAAAAATAAGTTTAAGAGTGCTGCAGAAATCCATTATAAATACCTGGAGATGATAGGATTAATATTCGAAGATGGTAATCCGGCAGGCATAAAGTCAGTGCTCAGCGGGCTGGGTATTTGCGATAATAACGTAAGACTGCCACTTACACCCGCAAGCAGGAACACAGGCGCCAGAATTAACAGTATACTGGATGATCTGAAGCTAAAATCCTAGTAAGCGCTAAGCACCTGCCTGAGGAGCTGCTCCTGACTGCCCTGGCTGAGGTCTTCCGTGACACTGCTTATACTTCTTTCCGCTACCACATGGACAGGGATCATTCCTTCCAACCTTTTTATCCACTCTTATCGGTTCGGCCTTCTGGGGAGCATCTTTCGATCGTTGTCCACCACCTGTATCGCTATAGGAAGAATAATCGCTTTTGGAAGTACGGTACTTACTCATATCTGTTTTCTTCCTCCTATCGGCTCTCCTTACATGTTCAGGATCACGAGTTGGGATATGACCTTTCATCAGAGTTGATACTACACTCTTATTTACCCTGTCGATTATTACCTTAAATAGTTCGAACGATTCAAACTTATAAATCAACAGAGGATCTTTCTGCTCGTAGGTAGCATTCTGGACAGATTGTTTAAGCTCATCCATTTCTCTTAAGTGTTCCTTCCAGAGTTCATCGATAGTTGAAAGAACAACAGTCTTCTCATACGATCGAGCCAGCTCAAGGCCTTCGCTTTCTGCAGATGCTTTAAGATTTGTTATTACCTGAAAGACCTTTGTTCCATCAGAAACGGGAACCACTACATTTTCATATACATGAGACTGAGTCTCGTAAACATTCTTTATAACCGGGTAGGCTTCTGCTGCAATTTTCTCGACTTTTCGATGATATGTTTCTATTACCTTCGAATTAATCAGTTCTACCAGGTCGTCTGGTGCAATCTGAAGGAATTCTTTTTCTTCAATCGGTGAGTCAATAGAAAATGATCTCAGAAGTTCAAGCTTATAGTTTTCAAAGTCGCCATCAGAATGATAAGTATCAACAAGGCTCTCAGAGACATCATATATCATATTGGCTATATCAACCAGAAGTCTCTCTCCTACCAGGGCATGTCTTCTTCTCTTATATATTACCTCCCTCTGGGAGTTCATTACATCATCATATTCGAGCAAGCGCTTTCTTATACCGAAGTTATTTTCCTCAACTTTTTTCTGGGCTCTTTCAATTGATTTGGTAATCATCGAATGCTGAATCATCTCGCCTTCTCCAAGTCCGAGCCTATCCATCACACCTGCTATACGTTCAGATCCAAAGAGTCTCATAAGGTCGTCTTCAAGAGATACATAGAATAAGGAAGATCCAGGATCACCCTGACGACCAGACCTTCCTCTTAGCTGTCTGTCTACCCTTCTTGATTCGTGTCTTTCGGTTCCTATTATCGCCAGACCTCCGGCCTGTTTGACCTTCTCGGAAAGTTTAATATCTGTTCCCCTACCAGCCATATTGGTAGCAATGGTAACAGCTCCATCTTTACCAGCTTCGGCAACTATATCGGCTTCTCGCTGGTGCAGCTTGGCATTCAGAACATTATGCTTAATTCCCTTTATCTTTAGCATCCTGCTCAGGAGCTCAGATATTTCAACAGATGTTGTTCCAACAAGCACAGGCCTGCCCTGCCTGTTCAGATCTATTATCTCACCTATAACGGCATTATATTTTTCTCTTTTGGTTTTATAAACAACGTCCTCCCTGTCGTCTCTTACAATGGGTCTGTTAGTCGGTATTACTACAACATCCAGTTTATATATATCCCAGAATTCTCCGGCTTCAGTTTCAGCAGTACCGGTCATACCGGCCAGCTTATGATACATTCTGAAATAGTTCTGGAGGGTTATCGTTGCAAAAGTCTGGGTGGCAGCTTCGACCTTTACTCTTTCTTTAGCTTCAATAGCCTGGTGCAAACCATCAGAGTAGCGTCTTCCTTCCATTATCCTGCCCGTTTGCTCATCAACTATCTTAACCTTGCCATCCATAAGCACATACTCAACATCCTTCTCAAAAAGGGTATATGCCTTAAGAAGCTGGTTCATTGTATGAACACGTTCTGACTTAACGGAGAAGTCCTGCAAGAGCTCATCTTTTGCCTTAAGTTTCTCAGAATCTGAAATATCAGACTTTTCAATTTCTGCAATCTCGTTACCTACATCGGGTAACACAAAGAAACTGGCATTCTCCACCGAGGTGGAAATAAGATCTATACCTTTTTCTGTAAGCTCTATAGAATTTGATTTCTCATCAATAATAAAGTAAAGAGGATCTGTAGCCTTTGGCATCTCTTTACTGTTATTTTGCATATAAAAATTCTCGGTCTTTAGCAGAAGCGATTTATTACCTTCCTCACTCAGAAATTTAATAAGTGCATTATTCTTCGGTAATCCCTTGTATGCCCTTAGCAACAGCAGTCCACCCTCCTCGGTTTTATCTTCTGAAAGCAATCTCTTTGCATCGGCAAGGATCTGTGTTACAAGCTTCCTCTGTGCACTTACCAGCGTTTCAACCTTTGGCTTAAGTTCATCAAATTGCTGAGTATCACTCTTGGCTGTCGGTCCGGATATAATAAGAGGGGTCCTGGCATCATCCACAAGGACCGAGTCGACCTCATCCACAATAGCATAGTGATGCTTGCGTTGCACAAGGTCATCAAAGCTAATAGCCATATTGTCTCTCAGGTAATCGAATCCAAATTCGTTATTGGTTCCGAAGGTAATATCAGCAAGGTAAGCTTTCCGACGGGCAGACGAATTAGGCTCATGCTTATCTATACAATCAACTGTTAATCCATGAAACTCATATATAGGACCCATCCACTCTGAGTCACGTTTTGAAAGATAGTCGTTTACGGTTACTATATGCACACCCCTGCCTGCCAGTGCATTTAGAAATACCGGAAGGGTGGCAACAAGGGTTTTTCCCTCACCAGTAGCCATCTCTGCAATTTTACCGCTATGAAGAGCCACACCACCAATCAGCTGAACGTCGTAGTGAACCATGTTCCATACAACCTCAGTGCCCCCGGCTATCCACCTGTTTTTCCAGTATGCTTTTTCACCCTTGATCACGATACTATCACGACTTGCAGCAAGATCCTTATCAAAGTCGTTTGCAGTAACCTCAAGCTCTTCATTATCATTAAATCTCCTGGCTGTTTCTTTAACCAGGGCAAAGGCCTCTGGCAATATATCAAGGAGTACCGTCTCAAGCTTCTCACTTACCTGCTCTTCAATTTTATCAATCTCATCATAAAGCTCCTCCTTACGGTATACATCCTGTTCTTTATCGGCTTCTGCTCGAATACTGTTGATTCTTTCCTGTTCCTCCTTTATTCCTTCATAAATTCTTTGTTTAAGCCTGCCGGTAATAGCTCTGAGTTCATCATTCGATAAAGAACCCAGCTTTTCGTATTCAAGCTTAACCTTCTCAACATATGGTGTTATCTCCTTCATATCCCTTTCGTACTTATTACCAAGGAATACTCCGAGAACTTTATTTATTACGCTCATTATATATTATTTGTCAATTTTTACTACTTATCTGGATTTCAAAAATCATGCTAAACCAACTCACAAAATTAATTTGTTTTTCCGGATTACGAAACCTGCCGGAACCTGATTGGTCAGAATGTGTGAAATAACTTCATGATGCCGCATCGAGTGCTTATATGAAAGGAATTGAATAATATTTTGTCGGCCTGAATACAGGTATTTATGACTTATCAGTTATATGCCATTATGGCACAGGTGACTGTAGAATAATAAAAAAGCCCCCTTAAGGAGGCTTTAATAATATGATATAGACAGGAAAAATCTATTCCTCTGCTGCTGCTGCCCTCATTCCAAGGATATCCCTGTCGAACATATACATATTATGCTCGCCAACAAGGTTTAATTTATCAATTATATCCTGTACAGATGATTCTTCTTCCACCTGTTCGGATACAAACCATTGCAACCAGTTATGTGTTGCAAAATCATTCTCCTTAACAGTAAGTGCTACTATCTCATTTATACTTGCAGAGATATATTTCTCATGCTCAAGAACCTCGTCAAACATCTTATTAATATCACCAAACTCCACCGGGGGCTTTTCGAGTGCGGGTAAGATTGCATGTCCACCTCTTTCGTTGATATATCTTACAAATTTCAACATATGCATCTTTTCTTCTTCAGCCTGCTCGTACAACCACTCAGCAATACCTGCATATCCCTTTGTCTCCGTCCATGAAGCCATAGCAAGATAAAGCAAAGATGAATAGAACTCTCTTTCTACCTGTCTGTTACAGATATCTTCAATTGATTTTTTTAACATATCTAAAGATTTATTAATTAATTAATTAATTTTTATATACCCTTTTACGGACTCAGACTTCTTTGTCCGGGCCAATATTATCACAAATTTAATACTTCTTCTAATTACCGGAAAGAATTTCATCAACCTTTTCCTGAAATGTAGTAACACTAAAAGGTTTTGCAAATATCGCATTTGCACCGAGAGTCTCAGCTATACTCAAATAATTTGAGGGACCTGCTTTCCCTCCCCCGGAGATGGCGATTATCTTTATATCAGGCTTAATTTTTTTTAATTCCATAATAAGTCCTATGCCATCCTGCTCAGGCATTACCAGGTCGGTTATTACCAGGTCTACAAGCAAAGATTTAAACTTATGAAGTGCTTCTTTCCCGTTTGAAGCTTCTATAATCAGGTAATTTCCTTTCTGAAGAGACTTTTTCAGCATTGATCTGAGATCGTGATCATCTTCAACTAATAATATTCCTGCCATTATATTCTTTATTAAGAGCGATTATGAATTGAACTGACAATATCCCGAAGTGTTACAGGTTCATATAAAAGACTAATTCGTTTCCGGTCAGTCTTTGAAATATTACGGTAATTTATCGATCCGCGATTAGTAATCAAAACTATGCGAGCTTTCTTTTTCTCATTTATAATCCTGAAAATAAGCTCGTCCTTAAAATCATCATCAAAACAGCATCTAAAGAAGATTATCTCATTATCCTGATCGGCTCTGTTAAGATATGAATTTATATCGGCAATTCCTGATGCCAGTCTTACAGTATAGCCTAACCTTTCAAGAGCAAGAGACACCGTTCTTGAAAAATACAGATTATTGTCGACGTATAAAACAGTTCCATGCTCAGATTTATTAACGGCAGATATGTCGGAAAACTCGTCGAGCCGGTACACCGGTATACGTAAATTAAATATGGTTCCACTTCCGGGTGAACTTTCAACAGCAATTTCCCCACCCATTCCTGTTATTATACCATGTACAACTGCCAATCCCATACCTGTCCCTTCTCCCGCGTCCTTAGTTGTAAAAAACGGCTCATATATCCTGTCAATTATTGCTTTATCAATACCTTTACCTGTATCCTCAATTCTAATATTTGCGAAGCTATTTTTCCCATCTGATAAATATGATGTCTTTAGTTTCAATCTTCCACCATCAGATTCCATGGCCTGCATCGAGTTAGTCATAATATTAAGAAAGACCCTGAATAATTGCGTAGGGTCAGCATTTGCATATCCTTTAATATCATTTATCTCACAGTCGAGCAAAATATTATAGGGCAGAGCAGACTGCATAAAGTTACACACTTCCTCTGCTACTTTTTCAACTTTAACAGGAACATTCTCTACTTCAATTTGCCGGCTAAAGGTAAGCATCTGGTTAACGATGTCTTCTGCTCTTTTTACTGAGTGAAGTATCTTATTCATGTAATTATAAACACTCTGATTACTATCCAATTCATCCATTGAAAGTTCAGTATAGCCTGTTATTGTCGTAAGAATTGTATTAAAATCATGTGCTATACCACCTGCCAGAGTACCAAGAGTTTCAATACGTTGAGTCTGATTAAGTTTCTTTTCGAGCAATACTTCACGTGTATTATCCTCAAGTGTGGCATTAACTACAATTTCTCCACCGGGAGTTAATCTGGCATGGCTGCTAATCCTGGTAAAAATATTACTTCCCTTTATTGTAAACATTGGGATCTGGCTAAAAGTCGATAACTCACCCTGCAGGACTGAATCCAGATATACAAAGAAACGGTTGTCGGTACCTGAGAATGCCAGAAGATTTAAATTATCTCTTTTATTTTCAGGTATTTCCAGAATATTATAAAAGGCTTCGTTGGCTGATATAATATCTCCGTTTTTTCTGCATTCAAAAATTCCGATTGGCAGGTATTTTTCATAGTAGTAATTTCTGCTTATTGATTCGCTGGCCTGTTTTAAGGATTTCTCAACATCTGTTATATCACGGGTTTCCACCAGGGTAAATACCTTATCTGACCCCCTGGCTTTAAAAGGCCTGTAAACAACCTCATAACATTTTGCACCACTTTCTTCTTTACCAAAATAAGCCTTATACCTGATTACCTCGCCTTTCAAAGATTTCTTAAGCCTTGCTTCGATCTCTGACTTAAAGGTTTCCTCACCCCATAATAATGAGGGACTCATCCCTCTTAGCTCTTCCCTTTCAAGATTATGAAACTTACTGAATGATGTATTTACAGATTCATACTTAAGATTACTATTAATCAGTGAAACAAGTGATTCACTATTATCAAAGTAATTTTCCAGCAGTTCATCAAAAAGAGGATTAACATCTTCTTTAAAAACAAAAGAATCCTGAAGACGAATAATATACTGAAACAATGATTTAAGGTTTGTATCGGGAACCAATCCGGCAGCACCATTAATAATCAGATCCTTATACTCTGTCAGCGACAATTCTCCTTCCGGATAGATAAGCACAAGTGGTGGATTATCCGATTTACCCTTTATAAACGAAAGTGCTTCGCGTGGTTTAATTACATTTTTAAATGCAAGGATAATAAGTGATATAGAGGATAAATCGGTTGTCTTCAGAGATTTAAAATCTTTAAATCTTATCATATCAGCCTTTAATCCACCCTCTTCAATAATACCTGTAACCTGTTTATACAGTCTATCGTCTAAAACTAAAGCTGTTTTGAGTTTATTAGTCAAAGTATATCAATGCTTAGGTGTACATTAAATATTATCAATCATAATCAAGCAAAAAATCCTTTCTCAGCTTATCAATATCAGGGTTCTTCTCTCTCATATGCCTGTATTTATCGTCCAGGGTATAAGGAGTTACATCTTTACTTTTATCAACAACAATTGTATTAAACACCAGATCAGAGTTTTGCAACTCTTTAATAAGAAAATCGCTTATCTGCTGCTTATATTTTGTATCGATATATTCCTTTTGAGCCTCAGTTGCCAGAAAAAGATTAATCTCACTTTCGCCCGTTAACTGTGGTTCCATTGCCTTCAGAATGCTTTTTAGTCGTGCTGTCGTTCCCTCCAGGCTTTCACCAAACTTCTGCCATGCAGATACCAGGTTATCACTATTTATAGCCCTGTTTTCGTAGGTCCTGCCATTCTCAGCCACTTCATCATCTTTCTCCCTTTCGATGGTCTTTTCTTTTTCACTCGCAACCTGCATCTTTTGCTTTATTGAGAATGACTTGGCCGAGCCATTTGATACAGGCCGGGCTTGTATTATAACCTTCTCATCGCCATCCTTTGCAGGCAAAACATTATCCTTCTCTGCTTTTACTTCTTTAGCCGGACTATGTTCGTTTTCAGATTCAAGCGGTTTATCCTGCTCTATCTTTTTTTTTTCGTCCTCCGGCTTCATATTTAAATTACAGAGCCGTATCAGGGTAAGCTCAACATGAAGACGTTTATTTCTTGCAATCTTATAATTAATATCACTTGATCCTAAAATATCGAGAGCCTTATACAAAAATAAAGATGAGCATTTCTGAGTCTGCTCGCTATACTTGATTTTGATAGACGATCCTACCTCCAGTAACTTAACTGTCACTTCATCCTTGCATACAAGAAGACTGCGTATATGACTTGCCAGTCCGCTAATAAAATTATGCCCGTCAAATCCCTTATCAAGTATTTCATTAAATAAAAGCAGAGCCGAGGATATATCAGCAGCAAGAAAAGCATCGGTAATTTTAAGGTAGTACTCGTAATCCAGAACATTCAGATTCTCAATTACATTGGCATAGGTAATCCTGTCGCCCGAGAAGCTTACAATCTGATCAAATATTGACAAAGCATCGCGCATAGCCCCATCTGCCTTCTGGGCAATTATATGCAAGCCCTCTCTTTCCGTTTCTATTCCCTCCTTTTCAGCTACATAACTAAGACGGTCTGCAATATCGTCGATTGTAATCCTGTGAAAATCAAAGATCTGACACCTTGACAATATTGTTGGGATGATCTTCTGTTTCTCTGTTGTAGCAAGTATAAATATTGCATGAGGAGGTGGTTCCTCCAGTGTTTTAAGAAATGCATTAAATGCAGAAGTACTCAGCATATGAACTTCATCGATTATATATATGCTGTAATTACCAACCTGGGGAGGTATCCTTACCTGGTCGGTTAATGTGCGAATATCATCGACCTTATTATTTGATGCAGCATCAAGTTCATGAATACTAAAAGACCTGGAAGAATTAAAAGACTTGCATGATTCACATTCATCGCAGGCTTCGACATTATCTGTAATATTCTGGCAGTTAATGGTCTTTGCAAGAATCCTTGCACAGGTGGTCTTGCCCACTCCCCGAGGACCGCAAAACAGATAGGACTGTGAAAGATGATTTGTTTTAATCGCATTCTTAAGGGTACTTGTTATTGATTCCTGCCCCACGACAGAATCGAAGGTTGTAGGTCGGTACTTTCTTGCTGATACTATAAAATTCTCCATCTGGTTTGCTAATTCGGCTTCTATATATATTACGACAAATATAGAAAATAATGCCATGATGCCACCAGTTAAGTTATCAAAATATATTCAACAAAAGAGGGCTAATTGTTTGTAATTATGGAAAAATGATCTAATTTTGCGAGCCGATTTTATTAAACAATAAACAGATAGAAATTATGTTAAATCAGTATGAAACCGTTTTCATTGCAACTCCCGTTTTGTCTGAGGTTCAGATGAAGGAAGCGGTACAAAAATTCAAGAAGGTGATCACCGATAACCAGGGTGAGATCGTTCATGAGGAGAACTGGGGCTTGAAAAAGCTGGCCTATCCTATCCAGAAGAAATCCACCGGATTCTATTACCTTATCGAATTTAAAGGAGAAGGTGATTTAATCGAGAAACTCGAAATCCAGTATAGAAGAGATGAGAGGATCATCAGATTCCTCACTTTTAGAATGGACAAATATTCTGTTGCATATGCAGAAAAGAAAAGGAAACAGAAGGAAACCGCAAAAGTTAAGGAGGATTAATTATGGCACAGAACGAATCAGAAATCAGATATTTAACTCCCCCCACGGTAGAGATAAAGAAAAAGAAGTATTGCCGTTTTAAGAAGAACAAGATCAAGTATGTCGATTACAAAGATCCTGAGTTCCTGAAGAAATTCTTAAACGAGCAGGGTAAGATTCTTCCCAGAAGACTTACGGGTACATCACTAAAGTACCAGAGAAAAGTTGCCAAAGCAGTAAAGAGGGCTCGTCATCTTGCTCTGCTACCTTATGTTGTTGATCTACTAAAATAGAGGAGGATTAGAGATGGAAATTATACTTAAGCAGGATATGCCCGGACTTGGCGATAAGGATGATATCGTTAAGGTTAAAGACGGATATGGAAGAAACTACCTGATTCCTCAGGGCTTCGCAGTTCTCGCAACAGAATCTGCCAGGAAGGTACATTCTGAGAACCTGAAGCAAAGAGCTCATAAAGAAGAAAAAATCAAAGAGCAGGCAGCTGAAATTGCAAAACAGCTTTCTGATATTAAACTTTCACTGGGAGCAAAAACAAGTACATCCGGTAAAATATTCGGATCGGTTAATACAATCCAGATTGCAGAAGCTCTAAAGGAAAAGGGCTTTGATATTGACAGAAGGAATATCACAATTACAGGCGACCAGGTAAAAGAAGTGGGAAGCTATGTAGCAGTGGTCAGACTTCATAAAGAAGTGAAAGCAGAAATTAACTTCGAAATTATTGCTGAATAATATTTAGCAGATAGCTATAAAAAAAGGTGTTCCTGTGACGGGACACCTTTTTTTGTTATAGCCTATCTACAGTTTATTTTACTGCTATTGTTTCTATCTCTATCATAGCTCCAAGAGGAAGGCCTACTACAGAAAAAGCAGCTCGTGCAGGCTGATTTTCCGGATAGAATTCAGCATAGACGCTGTTCATATCCTTAAAGTTGGCCATATCTGTTAATAAGCAGGTAGATTTCACTACATCTGAATATGAATAACCGGCTTCCTCCAGTATGGCTCCTATGTTAAGCATTACCTGCCTGGTCTGCTCAATAATTCCACCTTCAACAATTATACCCCTGGCTGGATCTACAGGCACCTGCCCTGCAATATAAAGAGTTCCATTTACTTCAACTGCCTGACTATATGGTCCTACTGCAGCAGGAGCTTTCTCTGTGTGAATAATTTTTTTCATATCTTATTATGGTTTAATGGTTTATCTCTTATTTTTTACTTATAAATTTTCCTTTTTCCCGCGCAAAGCGTGATCTCCGTTCGCTCCGACTTTTGCCTTTTGCCTTTTGCCTTTTGCCTTTTGCCTTT
>CAZWLP010000022.1:0-34753 GCA_964634565.1 uncultured Rikenellaceae bacterium
TCATTCCATGCTTCTCAAGAATGCCTATGACCTGTCGGGCTCCTTCAATATTAGTCCGCTCTGATATTCCAATATAAAAGTGATTCCCGACCATCATTATGTCTCCGGCCTCAACTGTTCCCGGCGACTCAATTTTATATATTGTATTAAAGAAGCGTTTTAACACCTCTTCCATACCTTCAGTCTCTCCCTCTCTTGATATTGCACCCGGTCTGGTTATTATGGCACACTCTCCGGTCAGAAGAGCTACGTCTTCAACAAATGTAGAATCCGGGAACTCCTCATTTGCTTCCAGCCTAATAATATCAAGGCCACAGCTCTCCAGGGCATCCACATAACTTCTATGTTGTTTAATAGCAAGATTATAATCGGGTCTGCCAAGACCGGATGAGCTTAGTCCGTCAACCATGCTTTCGGACGGTTCTCTGACAATTGCTAGCGAAAACATTCTTACAATACTTTAATAGTATACAAATAAATAAGAATATTGGAAAACTTAAAATATTCTCAACACCTTAATTATTAATATATTTAACTAATTTTGAACGCTAAAAAATTCTCAAATTTTATTATAAAATGGCGTTTTTTAATACAACTAAGAAGTTAATATTGGAAATTGATGAATTCTACAATGCAATTGATCAAAGTGCATTGGTTTTCAATGAAGGGGTTCAGAACTACCTGGCCGGCAATATGGAAAAGTTTACTGAAAACCTTGATAGTGTTGACAGACTGGAAACCAGTGCAGACACTATTCGAAAAAAGATCGAGAACGATCTTTATGCTCATTCATTGCTGCCACAATATAGGGGCGACCTGATGGTATTAATGGAAAAATGCGATGATATCGTGGATATAATAAAAGGGAACCTATATCAATTTGATACTGAATTACCGAGGATACCAAAAAGGTTAAATAACGACATAATTAAACTGACAAAGATATCTGTCTCAGCTGTAGAGGCCCTTGTTCCGGCAGCCAGAGCATTTTTTAACGACCCCTCATCAGTAAAGGATAAGATCCATAGGGTCTATTTTTTCGAGAAGGAAGCGGATAAGCTTGCCACACAGATTAAGAAGAGAATTTTCCAGGAATTTGAAAATCTTAAATTAAGCGAAAAAATTCACCTCAGATATTTCACTCTGCATATAGAAAATGTTTCAGATGCTGCAGAAGTAGCAGCAGATCTCCTATCGATAATGGCAATTAAAAGGATTGTTTAGCCAGAATTCAAATACTGAATGTATATATGATACTTCTATTATTATCAAGTGGTCTATTCTTAGGTTGGTCATTAGGCGCAACTGACGCAGCTAATGTCTTTGGATCTGCTGTAGTATCAAGAATGGTAAGCTTTAAGAAGGCGGTTATTGTACTATCAGTTTTTGTTATTCTCGGAGCGGTACTGCAGGGAGAAGGACCTTCGAAAACTCTGAGTGAACTTGGCACAGTTAATGCCATAGCCGGTTCATTTACAGTTGCTCTTGCAGCGGCTGTGACCGTATTTATAATGACAAAATACAGACTGCCATCCTCCACCTCTCAGGCTATTGTTGGTGCTATTATCGGTTGGAATTTTTACAGTGGTAATCCCACAAACATGGCTGCACTATCAAAGATTGTTGCAACATGGGCACTAAGTCCTCTACTAAGTGCAGGGATAGCAATACTGCTTTATATTATTATCAAGTTCCTGATTAATAAAAGTAAAATACACCTGCTTAAACTTGATAAAAGATTAAGGTTAGGATTGATCCTTGCGGGAGCATTTGGATCATTTAGTCTTGGGGCAAACAATATTGCTAATGTAATGGGTGTATTCATACCTTCTATTGCTCCTGATAAAGTTCTGGAACTTGGACTATTCTCACTCTCAGGTACCCAACAACTATTTCTTATCGGAGCTGTAGCAATTGCTGTTGGAGCAATAACCTACTCAAGGAAGATAATGAAGACTATTGGTAATAATATTATGGAACTTTCGTCTGAGGCTGCGCTGGTAGTTGTATTATCCCATTCGATAGTATTATTTGTTTTCTCTTCCCAGGCCTTACATGATTTTCTGATATCTATTGGTATGCCTTCTTTTCCACTGGTTCCTGTATCAAGCACACAGGCGATAGTAGGTGCAATACTTGGAGTAGGCCTGCTCAAGAAAGCTCAGGAAATTAAATTTGGTATATTGAGAGGTTTTGCTGTGGGATGGATAACTACACCTTTGATCGCCGGACTTATTTCCTTTTTTGCTCTGTTTATTTTCGACAATGTATTTAATCAGCAGGTAGCACTCTCCCCTGGCTACACTCCGGAAAGGGAGTCTGTAATAAGATCCGAAATCGATGCAGGCAGCGCTGATTATTCGAAAGTTCTCAACACCAATAATGACCTGCATGGAGAGGCATCCCGGGAAGACGAAAATATATCAGCCATAAAGTGGGATAAAGAAAACAACTTAAGCTCAAATATGTCGAGATCAGTTAGAGGAGGATTAAGAGATGACCTTGAATCTGCAAACATAGCCATCCAGCTACTCTACATAATCGGCGGCTTCTTAGCTCTGACAGTAATCTGGATCCTGTTTTACAGCTACAAAAGAAAATTAAAGGAAGAAAAAGAAATTCATGATAAGAATATTGAAATAAAGGAATCACAAAAAGCATATATCGAAGCTGAACTTGAAAATACAAAACTTCTGAATGAGTCTCTGGAATCAGAATTAATATTTCAGAAAAGGGAACTAACAAACCTGGCTCTTAATCTAATTCAGAAGAACGAGATGCTTGAGAAAATCCAGTCTAATGTAAAAAAGATCAACAAACTGGATGACGTTTCTGATAAACAAAATGCTATTAGCCTGATGCTGAAAGATATTAATCAGAGCCTGAATATTGACCGGGAAAGAAAATCTTTCTACCTGCATATTGAGGAGGTAAACAGTGATTTCTTCCTAAAACTCGAACAAAATTTTGCATCATTAACACGCAAGGAAAAACAACTGGCCGCCCTTTTAAGATTAAATCTTTCAACGAAAGAAATCGCTCTTCTACAAAATATCTCACCCAAAAGTGTTGAAATGAACCGCTACAGGCTAAGACAAAAAATGAATCTTGAACCTGGAGAGAGCTTATCGGAGCTTATTAACAAAATTTAGGGGTTTGAGGGATTTTATATTTTTTATCTGCTTTATAATCTTATAATTATAACTTTACATGTAGAGCAATTTCAATAAAATATTTTCTCATATTATCAATTTGTAGAGGTTTTATAGAATCTTAATCTTTTTTTTCAACATTCTTTATTTATTTCTTGTGCTGTCAGGAATTAATATTCTAAACAAACAATAAATTAAGCTATATGAATAACCTTAAGAAAATTATGTTGATCCTGCTGGCAACTGTAATGAGTGCCAGCCTATGGGCACAGGGCCAAAAGGTCTCGGGAACCGTAACTTCATCTTCTGACAGCAAGCCGGTTGCAGGTGTGGAAGTAAGACTAAAAGGCGCTATCTCAGTAAGTACAAGTACTGATAAAAATGGAATGTTTTCCATTTCTGTTCCGGAAGAAAGTACTGAAGTCCTGGTTTTTACCCATGAAGATTTTGACATAAGAGAAATCCCGGTTGCCGGTATAAGTTCAATCAATATTGAGCTGGTAAGCAACGTAAGATACAACCAGTATGGTCAAAAGGTAAGTCGCCAGGAACTATCAGCAGAATCTCGCGATGGTTACATCAATTTTGAGTCTGCAGACAAGAAATACAGACTATGGTTTGATAATCGTATCTACCTGGATGGTGCAACTTATTTTGATAATTATGACTATGATCTTTCACCCGACGATAATTTAGCCCTCGGCCAGGTAGATGTGCCAGGCCAGCTTCTGAAGTTAAGGAGAATGAGATTTGCTATAAAAGTAAATGTCGGAGATAACTGGTATGGTGAAATTGATTTCGACTTTGACGGAAACACGGTAGACATTAAGGATGTTCACCTAAGAAGATACTTTGGTGAAGCAGGTTCCTACTGGGGTGCATTAAAAATCGGTCAGTTCCGTATGCCACAGGGGATGCAGCAAACAACTACATCACGCTACCTGAAATTAATGGAACGAGCCAGTGTTGCAGAATTTAACCCAAATCGAAGACTCGGTATTGGCTGGTCTTCATGGAGTTCAAAATATATGTTTGCCGCAGCTGTTCATACTGAAGAAACAAGAAATATTCACGATCAGTTTGAAGGAGATCCTTACTTTTTTAAGAGCCCGACACCTGATAATGCAACTACAATGCAGGGCGCTAAGCCAATGAAGGGTTTTTCTTCAAGAGCTGCCTACTATGTGTTTAATGAACCGGGAAAACTTGTTTCTTTAAGTGGTGGCTACTCTGTCAGAACTCCTGGCCTCTATAAGTACCCGGACGATAGGGTTAAGTATGATCCTAAGGATGAAACATATGTTTCTGAGCTGGAATTTACTGTTGCCAAGGTTGGCGGGGTGAAAACGGCAACCAACATTAACTTCGATGCGGCTGTTTCATTCGGGCCGTGGAGAATGACAGGAGAATATTACATTAACACCCTGGCAATGAAAAATGGTTCCGATCCGGTTAATTTCAACGGATTCTATATCCAGTCGGCCTACCTCCTGACAGGTGAAAACCATCCATGGAACCAGACTGAGGCAGAATTCACTAAAATTACAGCAAATAGTAAAAAAGGGGCATGGGAAGTTGCAGCACGTTATTCCTATATAGACTTCAATGATTTCGAAAGTAGTGTACGTGGGGGTGAGAAAGGACAGTATACATTCGGTATCAACTACTATGCAACAAATAATGTTAAATTTATGCTTAACTACTCCTTTATAGATCACGATAAGTATTCAAACGGAGCAGGTGATTATGCTAATTTCGTATTGGAAAGCGGTAGCGGATTTGATTATAGTTTTCTTGCATGGAGATGCGAAATAGATTTCTAAGCTATCTTACAACAAAACAGAATATATGATGTTAAGTGTTTCAGATAAAAACATCTATTACTTACTAAACTAACTGATAATTATTAATATAAATAGTAAAATTATGAAGAAACTATTGTTTCCTGTTATTCTTGCAGCGGTGCTTATTACATTTTTGGCCAGCTGCGTAAAAGACGATACATACGTACCTCCGACAGTTGGAGATTCAGATATTGTTTTAAATGAGGTTATGTCAAAAGACCCGGTTACTGATCTTGACTGGATAGAGCTGTACAATAAAAGTGAAGCAGAGGCTGATATTTCCGGTTATCTCCTAAATGATGCTGCAGATCCATCTGGTGGCTATGCTCTCCCTGCCGGAACAAAAATAGCCGCAAAAGGGTATCTCGTTGTTCATGAGGCAGATTTTATTTTTGGTATTAGTTCTGGTGGTGAAGACTTAAGTTTTGGGAAACCTGATGGAACCGTACTTGATCTTACCACAGTTCCGGCATCTCAGGCTGATGGAACAACTTATAGCAGATTGCCTGATGGTGGTGAAGTTTGGGCAAACGGTACAATTGCAACTCCCGGTGCTGCTAATATTGGAGATGCAAGTACACCCAGCGTTTCAGATATAGTTTATAATATTGCACCTGCTGCCGGTGAAGTTATTGATGTTGAAATTACTTTTGCTTCAACTGAAACAGTAAGCGAAGTTGCTGTTTTCTATGCTACCGGCGATGCTCCTGTTTATAACGCAAGTAACAAACTTATTGGAGCTCTTGGGACAGGAACAGCCACCGTAACGATGACAGACCTAAATGTAGCTAATGAAAAAGTTTCCTTCTTTGTAGCCATTACTTTAGATGATGCATCTGTATATTACTATGATAAAGACAATAGAAATATTGAACTGGCTACTATATCAGCCGATCCTGGCCTCTGGGAAACATATACAGCTGTAGCTGGTGGTGTTGCTGCTCCAATAGTTAACATTAGTTTCAGTCCCGCTCCTACAGCAGGCGACAATATTCTGGTCGGAGTAGATTATTCTGCTGACATTGAAATCACAGAAGCAAGGATTTATTTTGCTTATGGAGATGCGCCTGCTTACTTAAAGGCTAATAAGATATCAGGAGAAGATGATACATCATTTACTCAGGATGGTGTTATTTTAAATATAGGTGGACTTGAAGTTCTTGACCCGACAGACGGAACAACGGTTCTTGGCAATGTTGGTGATGCGGGTGCGAAAATATCTTTCTATGTTCGCCTGCAACTGGTTAATGGTAATGAATACTACTATGACAAAGATGGTACTCCAATACTCGACACTGATGATGACGGAACTGATGACGGACCTTCAGATGATTTTAAAGATGACCCAACGCAATGGAATACTTTTACTCCAAAGGCAGCAGTTAGTGTAACAAAATTTGATTTCCCTGCTAATCCTTCACCAACTGGAGACATACTGCTTGATATAGAATATTCTTCAACGGAAACTATCGAAGAAGCCAGAATATATTATGCGATTGGAGATAGCCCTGTTTACATTAAAGACAATAAGATTAAAGGAGAAGATGATGCATCATTTACTCAAACAGGTGTTACAATAAACATGAGAGATATTGATATCATAGATGCTGATGATGTTGTTGTTGGAACAACCAGTGATCCTGGTGCAAAAATATCATTCTACCTTAGAATTGCTACTCCAACATCTGAATATTACTTTGCTCTGGGCTCCCTTGCTGCAATTGATGATACTAAGGGCGGAAGTATCTTCGACGAATCAGATGCTTTTAAAGCTGATCCTACTCTCTGGAACGTTTATAACGTTCAAAGCAGTAAATAAAAGAAAAATAAGAAGCTCGTATTAGTTACGGGCTTCTTAATATTTTATAATAATTAATTCAGATAATGTTCTGTATAGTGAAAGACTATATTATACTATCTGTAACAGGAATGTTATTACTTGTTTCGTGCCGGCCAGAATCATTTATTATTGATACTTCCAGCATACTAGAAACATATAGTATGGGCATTCCTGAGCCTTCGGGTCTGTCATATTCTTCAGATAAGGAAACCTTATTTACGGTAAGTGACCAGGGGATGGCTTATGAAATTTCTTTAACAGGAGAAACCATCAGGGAACTTCCCTTTACAGGTGATGATCTTGAAGGCATTACTGTAGATCCCCTGAGCTCAGATATATATATCTGCGAAGAAGGGAAAGGAACTCTTATCAAGCTTAACAGTCTTGGAGTTTTACAGAACACATATAATATCCTTAATAACCCCGGTAATAGCGGATTAGAGGGTCTGGCATTTAATAATGCACTTCAGGAGATATACTTACTAAAGGAAAAATCCGAGGGCTTATTAATAAAATACTCGATTAATAATAATACTAAAACTGAGATTAAATTAAACTTTGCTGACGACTATTCAGGTATTTACTACAACAGTGTAAGTGAAAAGCTCTGGATTGTCAGCGACGAGTCCAGGACTCTTTCACAATGTACATTGTCTGGTGTTGAATTAAAACACATTGAGCTACCAATATCAGCCATGGAGGGAGTTGTAGTAAATGATGAGGAAACGGAAGCTTACGTGGTATCTGACCTCAATAAGAAACTTTATAAAATAGACCTGACAAACAAATAAACATTATCTGAATATTGAAAAGTAAAATATTAAATCAACACTTTCAATAACAATAAAAAAACATAAGGAATAATGGCAAAACCAGAAATGAATATTGGAGAGATCTCTAAACCCAGGTTCGAATTCAGAACATTTGGGCAGGATTTCGACGACCAGGCGTACAGAATGTCACGTCTTTCAATACCCGTACCTGAAAAAGTATGGATAAGAACATCCGACGAAATTTATATTGTTTCCCGTACAAACGATGTAAATAATACCAAGATCAGAGACGGAAAGATGGACATTAAAACATTTGTTCAGTCTGTTGATGGATTGGAACAATGGAATCCCTTGATGAAAGGAGAATTCCCTATAAAGGCCGAAATGCTGAAAGAAGAAGTATTTCCTGCCTTTATGGTGGATATGCCAGAGCTTAGTAAAGATGAATAC
Source organism: uncultured Rikenellaceae bacterium (assembly GCA_964634565.1). Taxonomy (GTDB): domain Bacteria; phylum Bacteroidota; class Bacteroidia; order Bacteroidales; family VadinHA17; genus JAUVKT01. Next base: position 8,060 of record CAZWLP010000022.1, read on the forward strand.
ACCCTTGAAGAGTTTCTCCGGATGGTAAATGAAAATAGCGATCTGCAGGCTGTTAAAGTGCATAAGGAACGTTATGGATATATGGTTAACGATACCATTTGTGAAGTAGGGGAAGTTTTAATCAATGGAGCCATGCTGATAACAATCAACTCAGAATCGACAGAAATTGAAGACATCAAAAAAACGATTAAGGAAGTTGGTCTGGAAGGTATGGAGAACATTAATTATCTCCAGGCAATTAAAAGAGTTATCGGAATGACAGATAAAGACTTTGTTAATTAATCAGAAAGAAATCAATATGGCACAGGAGATAGAACGGAAATTTTTAGTAAAGGGTGATTTTAAGTCGTTGTCCGTTAAACAGACAAGAATTACCCAGGGATACCTTTCATCAGTTCCTGAACGAACTGTAAGGGTAAGAATAAAGGGAGACAAAGGATTTATAACAATCAAGGGTATTGGAAATGAATCAGGAGCCTCTCGCTATGAATGGGAAAAGGAAATCCCTGTTAACGAAGTAAATGAGCTTCTTAAGATATGTGAGCCTGGCGTAATAGATAAAACACGCTTTCTTGTTGAAGCTGGAGAACATACCTATGAAGTAGATGAGTTTTATGCTGATAATGAAGGTCTCGTCGTAGCCGAGGTAGAACTATCATCTGAAGATGAAAAGTACGAAAAACCACCATGGCTGGGTGAAGAAGTGACCGGCGATGTAAAGTATTTTAATTCAATGTTGATGAAAAATCCTTTCAAAAACTGGTAGAACAAACTAATAAATAAATCGGTCCGATATGGTGAAGAATGGTGATATTCTAGATATGAAAAGATACAGGATTGAAAAACTTCCTGTACGAGAAAAATCAAAGGCTGAAAAACGTTTACAGATGTCAGGCGGTCCGCTTGCAATAATAGCCTTTATTGTGATTTACTTCTTTCTTGATATCTCTTTCCTGCAAAACATCGATGCATCAAAATTATCAGATACTGCCCGTGATATTTTCGACCGGATTGGCTCTGATAATTTTTCGCGATCTAACATTGCTCTGCTGGCTATTTTTTCTGCTGCCCTTATACTGTGGATAACCGAAGCTATACCAAACTATCTCACTTCATTAATACTAATAATAGCATTGGTGTTAACAAAAGTGCTGCCAGAAAAGGAAGCCTATGCTCAGCTGGGACATAAGGTAATGTGGCTAAATATATTATCGTTTATCCTGGCAAGCATGCTTGTAGCAACAGGTGTGGCCAAGAGATTTGCCCTCTGGTTTATTGTCAGGTTTGGTAAGAACTCAACTACAGTCTTTTTCAGCTTTATAGTAATTAACCTGGTACTGTCGATGTTTATATCGGCCACCACAGCCAAGGCGACCATTCTGTTACCAATCTTTATGGTTGTTGCAGCTGTTTACGGAGCAACCGGAGGAAAAAACAAGAACAACTTCGGAAGAAACCTTGTTCTTCAAAACCTGTTCCAGATAAATATTTCTGCAAGTGCCTTTGTTACCGGATCTGGGGCAAACCTTCTGGCAGCTTCTCTGATCGCAGGTGCAGTTGGATCAGAACTCTTCTTTTTCGATTGGATGGAAGCGGCTGCTCCGGTTGCCTTTGTATTAATCATAATAGGCTGGTTTGTTGGCACCAGGGTGATATTTAAGCTAAAACCGGAAGAAAAAGTGCCTCAGATAGAAGGAGGGATGGATCGCCTGAAAGAAGAGCTTGGCAAACTGGGTAAAATTAAATTCTCAGAAATTAAAGCGATAATAATCTTCACAACAATATTAGGATTATGGGTGACTGACAGAATTCATGGAATAAGCCCTACAGCTGTGGCATTCATGGGAGCTGTTGTTGCTCTATTACCCGGTATAGGAGTGGTAAAATGGAATGATGTTGATATACCCTGGCACCTTCTGCTATTCTCTGCCGGGGCCTATACCCTGGGGGAAGCATTTAACGTCACGGATTTACCATCAATCTCTGTTAACGCAGTATTTGATGCTCTCGGGCTTGGGACTAACACACCATTCTGGTTGCTATATGTAATACTCACTGGCGCAATGATATTCAGCGCCCTGGTATTTCAGTCGAAAACAATGCGAGCAATGCTATTTGTTCCAATAGCAATAGGTGTAGCAGGTAGATTTGGCTTTTCAATAGTCAGCCTCGCCTTCCCTGTTGCAATGCTTATTGAGCATGTATACGTTCTCCCATTTAACAGTAAACCGGCCCTGCTGCTTTACTCAACAGATCATTATACTTTAACAGACACCTTTAAGTTTGGAATCGTAATGCTCTTTATTGCATGGGCAATGAGTATTCTAATGGGTCAGACATACTTCCAGTGGCTGGGGATAACACCTAATGGTGTTTTCTAATATAATCTGAAGAATTCAGACCTGTCTGCCAGCCTTATAAGGCGGTGTATGAACAGGCAGGGATTTTTCAATTTTATAAAAGCAATATAATCATGGTGCAGGTATTTTCAGACCTACTATGTAGTTCTGGATGGTCATGCTAATAAAATATTTCAGGATATGCTTATAAGAATTTATAATGAACTAATAAATATCCTGAGCTTTACCAGGAATCTTAGAAAGCTCAGATCTAAAATAAACTTTAGCATTGATGTACCCGAAATCATTGAAGAGATTCCCGATTCTCACCCCCGAGGCTTTATTAAGGAGTTTAAGAAACGCAGAACTACAATAGTTGAAACCTATCTTAAGATAACCAAAAGTCTCGACTCAACAGACTATAAGGAACGTATTCATGCCCTCCAGCTCCTTGCAGACCATATCCTCTACTCAAGGTCTCTGAAAATGCCATTAAATGCTGCCCGTGTACAACTGGCTCTTATGAAACAGGTTATTGTGAAACGGAACAGCAAAAGAGAACAACTTGAATTGATGAAAGATTTTAGTGAGTCCTCTTTTGGCCACCCACGATCGATTCGGAAATTCCTCAAAAAGCTCGACATAATAGAGGTTCCTGAGACTGGAGAGGAATTAAGCAAATTAGATATGGGTTGGGATTACCATGTACACGATAATGCTTCATACGGACGTAAAAGTTCAACCCAGTTAATTATTGACGCATTTATTAAAGGTATTTCTGAACTAACAGTTGCATATAATAACCTGGAACGCGAAGATGCAGTTAAGGAAGTTCTTGATGCGGGTAAGATTCTTGGAATTAAAGTAAATATTGCAATCGAATTCTCGGCTATGACAAATGGCAGGCAATTTCATTTTATGTATATCCTGCCTGAATTTTCAAGTAAGAAGAAAAGATTCAAACGCTTTCTTAAAGAAAGATCAGACTACTTTGATGCATTTATTCATGAGCTTGAAGAGAATCAAAAGAAAAGAGATCAGAATATAATTTATCTGATCGATCGCTTTAATAAGGAGCATCTTCCTGAGATTAACAAAGGATACAAGCCCGGCACCGTGTACTATCTAAAACCCTTATCAAACATACTGAGAGATAAGCATGCTGAGAAAAAGATAAGGTCAAGAAGGTTGCTGGGAGAATACCTCTATCCCAGGCTAAAATCAGTACTCGAGAAAAGATTACTGCTGCTTGAAGCTCATAATAATCTTGCTGAAACAAAGCCCGAACAGTTTGCCAGAGATGAGATAAATAATATCAAAAAGCGCTATTCTGATTTACAAAGAGAATATAAAACCATTGAACCTGAAAAACTCAGATCAAGGTATTTTGCAGACAATGAACTTATTATTGCAGAGTCGGCTGTAAGCCGGCTTAAGGAGATTTCTGAACTTGCGGCAAAGGCAGGCGGCACTATTAAGTTTATTCAGCCACTCGAACATGGCCTTGAAGCTGCAATTAATATGATACTCGACAATCTCCATCATGTTTATGCTACTGAAATTTACAATATTTACGATAGTATAGAAACCGAAGACAAGGATTTTATAAACTATTCGAGATTCCTGAGATATCTCAATGACCGGGATATTGAAAAGCTTAAATCACTGCTGGACGATCTGAATATTAAGGTTAAAGATGCAAAGCTGAAAAAACTGGTTGCCCATCCTCCGAAAACGAAAATAGCACCTTATATCGGAAGCGATGCCACGGGTAGGTCTACCCTGGTGCCGGGAATGGGCTTTGTTTTTTCAGAAAGACTTGCTAAACATCAGAAGAAACTGTTCCTTAAAACCCATCATATACTTCCTGCTGAGGTTTCTGATTTAATGGAAGGTAATATAAGCGATGGGAAAAATCGTATTATATGCCTTGGTAAGATAAAGAACAGGGAAAAGAAAATTCCTGGCAACGGGGAAAAAGAAAAAGCAATTGGGCCACTTCGTGCTATTGAATATATAAACCCCTCTTTGAAAAACCTGATCTTAATATTAACAGGCTTTATCCCTGCGTATTTTACTGTTGGTATTGAGTATGCAATTCTATGGTTTGTAATTACAGGTAGCAGGAACATCTTCGTTGATATGATTTCCGGAAACGGTTTTAAGCCTTCAGAATGGTCGGCAAAAGACATAAACTGGTCTAACCTGGCAAATTCGCTGTTCTGGACAGGTTTTTCAGTGCCAATACTGGGTTTTGTAAAATCACAGTTCGATATAATCTGGCAATGGGATCACAGCGGCAGCACTTATGAATTTGCAAAATTTTTCTTTATTAATACTGCTAACGGAATGTACCTTGCATCCCACAACTACCTGCGAGGATTTGACAAAGGAACAATAAGAGGGAACTTCTTCAGAAGCATTCTTGCGTGGCCATTATCAGCACTATTTGCACCTCTGGGTAATGCGCTTATGCTACCAAGTATTGTGCAGGCGAAATTCTGGTCAGATTTTGTTGCATCAATTATTGAAGGCAGCGGTAAATATAAGAACCTGATAAGGCAAAAGGAAAAAGTAATTACTTCTATTCTCCCTGACCTTGAGGAAGATGATAAAGAGAGTGAAATTCTTGCAGTGCTTGATATTGTGTACCTGATAAATGAGAACACAAGGGTAAAAACAGTAATCAAAAAGCAATTGCTTCCCCCTATTCCATTTAGAGAGAGATTAAAATATTATATCAGGTTCAGGAAACCTCATCCGAAAACCTCGAGGTACTTTCATATACTGAATGAATGGTTAAGCGACAGAAAAAAGTACGACCAAATATGTAACTATATAATTAAAAATTACAACAACGAGAAAAGTGTATATCTTCTTCAGATGCTGTCATCCGGGTATAGAAAAAGTTCAAACTGGATAAATAAAATATCCGGGTGATAAGCAGAAACTGTATTATTGTGCTTGCTTAAGGGTAGAAATAAATGTAATCTGCCAGTAATTGATCCCGAGTAATATACAATCGACGTGACAGGCCAGTTAAAATAGTTTTACTTCTTCTCCAGTTTAACCAATACCTCGTTCTTATACGTTCTGCTAATAGGAATCTGGCTGGAGCCAATCTCAACAAATTCATTTGTATATGAATCAATACACATCCTGGATACAATAAAAGATCTGTGAGTTCTTATAAATTCATTTTTGGGTAGTTTTGCCTCAATGCTGGCTATTGTCTCCCTCGTTACTACCGTCTTATCCCTCAGATTTATCTTGATATAATCACCCAGACTTTCAATATATAGTATATTATCAAAAGATATCCTGATCATTTTTCTATCTGATCTGACAAAAAAATAATCGTTTTTGCCCGATTCAGGGTCATTAATCACCCTTGCTTTGCGCGGCAGAACCTGCTCCCTGTATTTATTTATTGATTGAAAAAGTCTTTCAAAAGAAATAGGCTTTAACAGATAATCAACAGCCTTAAGATCAAATCCTTCAACTGCATATTCCCGATAAGCAGTAGTAAAAATAATCTTAATATCACTGTTAATGGATTTTGCGAATGATAATCCGGAAATATCAGGCATATTAATATCAAGAAATACCAGATCAACTTTTCTATCATTAATAATATTAAATGCCTCAAGAGCATTCTTGCAGGATCCCACTAAGACTATAGAATTGATTCTTGAGAGAAGACTCTCGAGTATATCTCTTGCTACCGGCTCATCATCAACTATTATACATTCAATTTTTTCAGACATCGATTATTTTTCTAAGGTTCTTTATCTTCAAATATACATTGAAAGAGTCGGTTTTATGTTCCTCCAACAGTTCATAATTATCAGTATAATGCGAGTCCAGTCTCTTCCTGATATTACTGAGTCCGATACCCTTTTCATTATTACTGTTGCTGATTATTGCAGAATTCCTTATCTCAAACTCAAGCTGATCACCTATAAGCCTGACTTCAATTTCTATCCTGAGAAATCCATCCTTTATACTACCATGCTTGAAAGCATTTTCAACAAAAGGAATTAAAAGCATGGGGGCTATTTCAATATTTTCGTTTATCTCATCGCAGGCAAAATTAACAGATAAAGTATCCTTAAATCTTATTTTTTCAAGTTCAATATATTCTTCAATATGCAACAACTCTTCCCTCAGGCTCACTCTTGGCTTACTCACCTGATATAAAATATAGTCAAGCAGGTTTGAGAGTCTGAGAATTAACTCAGGTGTTTTTTGCGATTGCTTTATCGCCATACCATAAATGGTATTAAGGGTATTAAATAAGAAATGAGGATGAATCTGGCTTTTCAGATAGTTCAGTTCCTGTTCTTTTAACTCAAGTTGAGTGGCAAGGATCTTATTCTGAAGCTCTTTATTCCTGGATATATTCTTGAAATTCTGATTCAGTATTGTAATAGAACTAACCGCCCCCACTACCATCAAGACGAGTATTAAAATAAATGTAAAATTCTTACTCATCGGTGGCATCTGGCCTATTTTCATATCAAGAAAGAATATCAAAAAGCCATACAAAATCAGCACAATAATATATGAGGTAACAACAAAAAGATAAAAACTGTAGAGGACAAATCTTCTATAATCCTTATTTAACAGATACTTAGGTATAAGATGGTATGTCATCAAATAGGTAGCACCCATTGTTAAGGGAAGAAGGAAACTCGAAAACCATATTACATAAGCTCTGTCGTCAGAATTATAACTGAAAAAGTATCTGAAGAAAAACCAAACAAAAACCCAGAAAAGGATATGAAACAGTATTGTTAAATACTTTCTATATTTTTTATCTCTCACCTTAATCGTAAATCCAGGTTAATAATAGACAATACTAGTAAATTTATTGAGCAGCTCAGCTTTTTGTCGACCAAATACGCAAATTATACCGCTTATAACTGGTAATCTGTCAAATTTTCAATTTAAAGCACTAAAATTGTAACAACAAGATATTAATTATCAATCTGTCGCAAAAATAAATCCTCAGATGTTTTGTGGTTTATATTTGAAACAATAATAATTAAAACCCAAAATTATGTCAGCAATTCTCAGTAAATTAAACGACGGAGGTCCATTTTTTATGTACCCGATGGTAATTATGCTCTTTGTTATCCTGGCCTTTTTTATAATAGCCCTGATAAGAAAGAATAATTATGATGATACAATTGAATATATTAAATCATTCGGATGGCTTACAGCTGCCTGGGGTATGCTGGGACATACAATCGGGCTTATTACCGGTTTTGATGCTATTGAAGCAGCACGGGAAATAGCACCCCGTATTCTTGCCGAAGGACTTAAAATTGCCCTTCTAACTATACTGCTGGGTACAATAGTGTTTATTGTTGCTCGTATTTGTATAATCGTGCTGCTGATACTTAAAAAGAAAGCCTGACCTTTTTTTAGTTAGTTGTCATCCCGAGCGCAGTGAGGGATCTATCCCTTGTGTAGAAATAGATTACTCACTGTGTTCGAAATGACATTCTCTTAGCCTCCATAATATAATCCTGCTCCAGGACCCAGGGGCAGATCAAGTAATATCCATCCTACCAGCAGAACCGACCAGAAGAGGAAGAACACCACGGTAAAAGGTATCATAGTAGACATCAGAGTGCCAATACCAGCATTCTTATCATATTTCTCGTAATACACTATTATCAGGGCAAAAAAGCTCATCATCGGAGATATCATATTGGTAACACTATCTCCTATTCTGAATACAACCTGAGAAAGCTCAGGTGAGTATCCCATTAACATAAACATTGGAATAAATACCGGTCCGAGTATAGCCCACTTGGCAGAGGCCGAACCCATAAACATATTTATAAATCCGGATAGAATAATAAATAGTATAACCAGCGGAATTAAGCCCATATCAAGGCTATTAAGAAAATGAGCGCCATCAATAGCAATAATAAGACCAAGGTTACTCCACTTAAAGTAAGCCACAAACTGGGCTGCAAAAAATACCAGGACAAGAAATGCCACCAGGGTCTTAAAGCTTTCTACCATACCCTTTACAACATCAGAATCGTTCTTAAACTTGCCCGTTATACTGCCATAAACTATTCCAAGCACAGCAGCAACAATAAACAGAACACCAATAAAACCCTTTAATACGGGAGAGGTAAAAAGTGTACCGTCAGTTCCCCTCAGTATGCCATTCTCAGGTATCAATCCTGCAGCAAAGAGTATAAGGAAAAACCCCATAACGATAGTTACCCATTTAAGCCCCTTTTTCTCCCTGTCATTTAACTTTTCAAGCGACTCCCTCGGAGCATCCCCCTTATACTCCCCAAGCTTCGGCTCAACAAATCTATGAGTAACCCAGGTGCCTACAAGTGAGAGCAAAAGGGTGGAAACAACCATAAAATAATAGTTTGCCGTCGGTAAAACATAATATTCAGGGTCAAGTATCCTGGCAGCTTCGGTTGATATTCCCGCAAGCAATGGATCGATGGTCCCAATAATAAGGTTAGCACTGAAACCTCCCGACACACCGGCAAAGGCAGCCGCAAGACCCGCAATAGGGTGCCTTCCAACAGAATGAAATATTATCCCTCCGAGAGGTATAATAAGTACATATCCAAGGTCTGAAGCAACATTTGAAATTATTCCTGCCAGTACTATTACGAAGGTTAGCATGCTGGCAGGAGCCTTTGCGACAAGAAGTCTTATTGAGGCACTTATCAGTCCGCTGCTTTCAGCAATCCCAATACCCAGAAGTGCCACCATAACTATACCTAAAGGAGCAAATCCCGTATAATTATCAACCATGTCAAGCAAAATCCGATGTAAGCCTTCCTTCGATAATAGGTTTACTGTATTAACTGTTTCACCAGTAGCCGGGTGTATTGCATGCCAGTGAAACAGATAACCCAGCAATGAAAAAAACAGGACAGCGAGGGCAAGGATACCAAATAAACTTGCCGGGTGAGGCAGTGCATTACCTCCTCTTTCAACCCAATAAAGGAAGCCCCTTTTCCTGTCGATATTATCCTTAGTCATTCTTTATCAAATTTATTTGAGCGCGCAAAATAAGGAAAAACTGAAATCTTGTAAAGCAAATTTTCGTTATAAATGATACTATTTAACATAATTAGGACGATTTTTAAAAGTTTGCTTTATAATTTTAATTACACCTATTATGAAAAACTGTTTGCCAGTATTTATACTATCAGCTATCATTTTGTTTTCCTGCAGTAGTAATACAAAAACAATATATGATTCTTTAATGATTGACACCTTACAGGGAACTTCATTACTGGGTTCAGACCTTATATCACAGCAACTCGACCAGGTAAAAGATTCAATTCGTATTTCAAATTATTTAGATGCTAATGCAGAATATGTCAACAATCCTTACTATGCGGATGCCCTGATATGGAAGGGTAGCAGGATAGCCTGCCTGGGAGATTATAAGGCTGCTATTGAGATATTTACCGAAGGTATCCGGGCTGCATTTGAATCTATTGCGGCAGAAACATACTTGTTCAGAATGCAGTAATTTTTTATCGCCCGGCCCTCTTTAGCCTTTAGTCCTTTGTCTTTAGTCCTTTGTCTAATTTATTGGTTAACTTCGCAGCCCTTTAGTAAAACCGATGTAAGCAGATGATAACAGTAGAAAATCTAAGAATACAGTTTGGAAAGCAGATACTCTTCCAGGAGGTAAACCTTAAATTTACACCCGGAAACTGCTATGGTGTGATAGGGGCAAACGGTGCTGGGAAAACAACCTTTCTTAAGGCGATTGCAGGTGAGATAAGTACAACAGCAGGACATATATCACTCGGACCCGGAGAGCGACTGTCGGTTCTTAGCCAGGATCACTTTGCCTTCGACGAATTCCCTGTTCTGCATACAGTAATGAAGGGGCATCAACGACTCTGGGAGATCATTCAGGAAAAGGAGGCAATTTATTCCAAGTCTGAATTTACAGAGGCCGATGGTATTAAGTCTGCTGAGCTCGAAGAACAATTTGCTGAAATGGATGGATGGAATGCCGAAAGTGATGCTGCATCGCTGCTAAGCGGACTGGGGATAAAAGAAGAATACCATTATACACTTATGAAAGACCTGAGTGGAAAACAAAAGGTCAGAGTACTTCTTGCCCAGGCTCTTTTTGGAAATCCCGATAATCTTCTCCTCGATGAACCAACCAACGATCTTGACCTCGACACAGTAAGCTGGCTCGAGAACTACCTTTCAAATTATGAAAACACGGTACTCGTTGTTTCTCACGACAGGCACTTTCTTGACGCAATTAGTACTCATACAATTGATATCGACTATGGCGATATTAAAATGTTTGCAGGAAACTATTCTTACTGGTATCAGAGCAGTCAATTATCCTTAAGGCAACAACAGAACCAGAATAAGAAAGCAGAAGAGAAAAAGAAGGAGCTACAGGAATTTATTGCCAGATTCAGTGCAAACGTTGCAAAATCAAAGCAAACGACTTCCAGAAAAAAAATGATAGAGAAGTTAAATATTGAAGATATTAAGCCATCCACAAGGAAGTATCCCGGTATAATCTTCAAGCCTTCAAGAGAAGTAGGTGACAGAATACTCGATGTAAACGGCCTGAGTGCAAGCATTGATGGCAAAGTTCTGTTCAGGGATGTCAACTTCTACGCCAACAAAGGTGATAAAATCATTTTTCTCTCAAGAGACACAAGGGCAATGACAAGCTTCTTTGAAATTATTAACGGTAAGCAAAAACCTGATTCTGGCTCCTTCAAATGGGGTCAGACCATTACAAGCGCTTATCTCCCCCTTGATAATTCAGATTTCTTTAAGAACAACTTAAATCTTTATAACTGGTTATGCCAGTTTGCAAGTGATACAACAGAATTCTATATTCGGGGCTACCTGGGAAAGATGCTATTTACAGGAGACGATATTTATAAACGAGTAGAAGTTCTTTCCGGAGGTGAAAAAATGAGGTGTATGATATCCAGAATGATGCTTGCCGATGCTAACGTACTGATACTCGACACACCAACAAATCATCTTGACCTTGAGACAATACAGTCATTTAATAATAACCTTACAAATTATCCGGGCAATATATTTATGTCGTCACACGACCATGAGTTTATCCAGACTGTATGTAACAGGATTATTGAGCTTACCCCAAACGGGATAATCGACAAATTAATGGATTATGATGATTATATAAGTGACGATGGCATAAAGGAGAAAAGGGATGAAATGTATAAAATAAAATAAACATAGATCAGATTTGTTAATCTAAATAATCTTGCAATCTTTGTAGCTCACAAAAAAAAATGAATAACGCAAAATTACATCATCATCACGTTCATAATTGCCCTCAGGCGATATGGAAGTGGTATATGTAATTAATACATAAAATTATTCCAAACCCGTCTGAGTAATCAGGCGGGTTTTTTTGTCCTACCAGTTTGCTCAGACACTTTTTTAGAAAAATGAGTAAACTAAAAATCGCAATACAAAAGAGCGGACGTCTGCACGAAGACTCCCTGAAACTGCTAAAAGACTGCGGAATATCCATTAATAATGGAAAAGACCAGCTTAGGGTTAGTGTTAGTAATTTCCCTGTTGAACTACTATACCTGCGCAATTCAGACATTCCACAGTACCTCGAAGATGGTGTGGCCGACATTGCTATTATCGGAGAGAACCTTCTTATTGAAAAAGAGAAGGAGATTGAGATAATCGAGAAACTTGGTTTCTCCAGGTGCAGAGTATCACTGGCCATTCCAAAAAATGCCAGAGCAAGTAACATGGAATGGTTTAATGGAAAGAAAATAGCTACATCTTATCCTGTTACACTCAACAACTTCCTGAACACAAATAATATTAAAGCAGATATACACATTATATCAGGCTCAGTAGAAATTGCTCCGAATATCGGGCTTGCTGATGCAATTTGCGATATAGTAAGCTCAGGATCAACTCTTTTTAAGAATGGCCTGAAAGAAAGCTTCAGGATACTCGATTCAGAAGCTGTTCTGGCCAGAAGTAAGATGCTGGATCAGGAAAAGACAATTATCCTGGACCGACTTATATTCAGAATCAAGGCGGTGCTGAAAGCGAAAAAGAGTAAGTATATCCTTCTTAATGTACCCGACTCAAAAATTGAAGAGGTAGCAGCCATACTGCCGGTATTGAAGAGTCCCACCATCCTTCCTCTCGCTGAAAAAGGATGGAGCTCGTTGCACTCGGTTATTGATGAAGATAAATTCTGGGATGTGATAGATGAGCTTAAAAAAGCCGGAGCAGAAGGAATATTAATTGTTCCAATCGATAAAATAGTAATATGATGAAAATTATAAAACACCCGGACAGAAATATATGGAAATCGTTTCTGCAGAGACCCTTACAGGATAATTCCACTCTTGATATAAGAGTTAAACAAATACTTGATAATGTTAAGAATAAAGGTGATGATGCACTTCGGAAATACAACCTTGAGTTTGATAAATATATATCGCAGGAGCTTATAGTATATAATTCTGAAATACAGAAAGCAAAGAACCTGGTAAATAAGGAATTAAAAAAATCGATTATTGTCGCAAAGGAGAACATTGAGTCCTTTCATATAAGCCAGGAAGAAACAAGGAAAGTAGTTGAAACAACAGGAGGAGTATTATGCTGGAGAGAAGACAGAGGCATCGAGAAAGTAGGATTATATATCCCCGGAGGTACTGCACCCCTTTTTTCTTCTGTACTGATGCTGGCCATACCTGCTAAGATAGCCGGCTGCAAAGAAATTATAATGTGTACGCCGCCGGGATCCGATGGAAAAATAAACCCCGCAATATTATATGCAGCATCAATATGTGGGGTGTCAAAAATATTTAAAGCAGGAGGAGCACAGGCTATTGCAGCAATGGCCTATGGCACAGAAAGTATCCCCGCAGTTTATAAAATATTTGGTCCTGGCAACCAGTATGTTACCAGGGCAAAAGAACTTGTTCAGCTTGACGGTGTTGCAATAGATATGCCGGCAGGACCCAGCGAGGTACTCGTAATAGCCGACGAAACAGCAAGGCCTGAATTTGTTGCTGCCGACCTTCTAAGTCAGGCAGAGCATGGCAGCGATAGCCAGGTGGTCCTTCTTACAGATTCAGAAAAACTAATAAACGACACATTAATTGCAATAGAAGCGCAGTTGAAAAAGCTGCCAAGGAAAAATATTGCGGTTAATTCTCTTAAAAACAGCTTCGCAGTCCTGCTCGATAATTTAAACTCCTGTATTGAGATAAGTAATATATATGCACCCGAGCATCTTATTCTGGCTGTTTCTGCTTATAAATCACTAACACGAAATATAAAATCAGCAGGGTCTGTCTTTCTCGGAAATTATAGCTGTGAAAGTGCCGGCGACTATGCCAGTGGAACCAACCATACCCTCCCCACAAATGGATATGCAAAATCTTACAGCGGTGTGTCGCTGGATAGCTTTATTAAAAAAATAAGCTTCCAGGAAATAAGTGATGAAGGCTTAAAAAATATAGGAAATTATATAGAAATAATGGCAGAAGCAGAAGATCTGGCTGCTCATAAAAATGCAGTTAGTATACGCCTTAAATCAATCTACGAAAATGAAATTTGAATATCTGGTAAGAGATAATATCCGGAATCTGAAACCCTACTCCAGTGCAAGAGATGAGTACCAGGGTAATGAAGGAATATTTCTTGATGCCAACGAAAATCCTTACGGCGAACTAAACCGCTACCCTGATCCCTACCAGAAAAAGCTGAAAATGGCACTTTCTGATATAAAAAGTATTTCGCCCGAAAATATATTTATTGGAAACGGCAGTGATGAAATTATAGACCTTGCCTTCCGTATATTCTGCACACCCGGCAGGGATAAGGCAGTTACTATCAGTCCCTCTTATGGTATGTATGATGTTGTGGCCGGACTTAACGATATCTGTCTTGAAAAGATTGAACTTAAAAAGGACTTTGGTATTGACATTAAAAATCTCCGGGAAGCACTATCCGGGCCAGCTGTAAAACTGTTTATCCTTTGCTCTCCCAATAACCCAACTGCCAATGCCTTCCCTAAACAGGAGCTTATCGAAGTACTGAAGGATTTTAAGGGAATAGTACTGGTAGATGAAGCGTATATTGACTTCAGTCAAAAGGAATCATGGGTAAATGAGCTGTCAGCAATGCCAAACCTGATTGTCACCCAGACATTCAGCAAATCCATGGGTCTGGCTGCAGCAAGAGTCGGGGTAGCATATTCGAGCATTGATGTAATCAGCATATTTAACAGGGTAAAGCCTCCGTATAATGTTAGCACCCTGAACCAGCAGGCCGCAATGGATGCACTAAAGAATATGCCCGAAAAAATGAACCAGGTTGCTCAAATATTACTATCACGTGAGCGCCTTATTACAGATCTCAGTCAACTGCCTTCTGTACAAAAAATATATCCGTCCGATGCTAACTTCCTGCTGGTAGAGTTCGAGAACGGACCGGAAGTTTTTAACAGACTGAAAAGCAAAAAAATTATTACCCGAAGCAGGAATAGCATGCTTAAAAACTGTATCAGGATAAGCGTTGGCACCGAGAATGAGAATAATGTATTAATTCGGGAATTGAAAAAAATCTCAAAATGAAAAAAGTACTATTTATAGACAGAGACGGAACTCTTATATTGGAACCAGAAGAGGATAAGCAGGTCGACAGCCTCGAGAAGCTTGAATTCTACCCCGGAGTCTTTCGCTGGCTTTCAGCTATAGCAGATGAACTTGAATATAACCTTGTTATGGTAAGTAACCAGGATGGCCTGGGCACACCTTCCTTCCCCGAGAAGACCTTCTGGCCAGCACAAAATAAGCTGATAAAAGCACTGTCAAACGAAGGAATTGCCTTTGCAGATATATTTATCGATCCCTCCCTCCCGGAAGAAAATTCGCCTGACAGAAAACCGGGTACAGGCATGCTGGGCAAATATATTTATGGACAGTATAACTTAAGTGATTCCTGGGTTATCGGCGACAGGGAGACAGATGTACAGCTTGCAGAAAACCTGGGATGTAAAAGTATTCTGCTGGTTGGCAAATCTGATAATGCAACACTTTGTGCTGCTTCATGGGAAGAAATTTACCTGCACCTGAAAAAAACACCCAGAAAGGCAAGCGATTCAAGAAAAACGTCGGAAACAGATATCTCCATATCTTTAAATCTTGATGGCAGGGGGAAATCAAATATTGATACAGGAATTAAATTCTTTGATCATATGCTAAACCAGGTGGCAAAGCATGGACTTGTAGACCTGGAAATTAAAGTGCTTGGCGATCTTGAGGTGGATGAGCACCATACAATTGAAGATACAGCCCTTTTGCTCGGCAAACTATTTCGGGAGGCTATCGGACAAAAAAAAGGTATCGGAAGATATGGCTTTACTCTTCCTATGGATGATGCCCTGGCGAGCGTCGCCATTGATTTCGGAGGCAGACCCTGGTTTATCTGGGATCTTGAATTTTCATGCGAAAGAATTGGAAAAATACCAGCTGAAATGTTCAGTCACTTCTTTAAATCGTTTAGCGATACTGCTAAGTGTAACCTGAATATAAGCGCCACCGGAGAAAATGACCATCACAAGATAGAATCCGTCTTCAAAGCCTTTGCCAGATCAATAAAAATGGCTGTAAATAAAGATTCATCCGGAACTATACCAAGCACAAAAGGAAGCCTATGATAGCAATAATAAAATATAACGCAGGAAATATCCTATCTGTAAGAAATGCGCTTATGCGCCTGGGAGAGGAAAGCATTCTTACCGATGACCCTGAAAAAATTTTGTCGGCTGATAAGGTAATCTTTCCAGGTGTGGGAGAAGCCGGTTCGGCCATGAAATATCTGAGGGAGAAGGAACTCGATAAAACAATACTGGAAATTAAAAAACCCTTTCTGGGTATCTGCCTCGGACTTCAATTGATGTGCAGGCACAGCGAAGAGAGCAATACCCCGTGCCTTGGTATTTTCGATGCAGATGTCAGGAAGTTTCCTCCTGGCGAAATTATTCCACATATGGGCTGGAACAACCTGTCTGTCAATAATAAATCGCAATTACTTAAAGGGATTAATAATAGTGATGACTTCTATTTTGTTCATTCTTACTATGCCGATAATTGCCCCGAGACTATTGCAAGCTGCAACTATATTTCCTCCTTCTCGGCCGTAATGCAGAAAGACAACTACTATGCAACACAGTTTCACCCCGAAAAATCATCTTCCAGGGGAATAATAATACTTCAAAACTTTATTAAGATATGAGAATAATTCCCGCAATAGATATTATAAATGGCAAGTGTGTAAGGCTTACTAAGGGTGACTACAATAGCGTAAAGATATACAATACCGACCCCGTGGAAGTAGCAAAGAATTTTGAGGACCACGGCATAAGTTACCTCCACCTTGTAGATCTCGATGGGGCGAAGGCTGACAGAATTACCAACTACAGGCTTATTGAAAAAATATCATCTGCCACCAGTCTGAAAATAGATTTTGGCGGTGGAATAAAAAGCGATAAGGATATCAGGATAGCATTCGAAAATGGAGCCAGCCAGGTTACTGCCGGCTCCGTAGCCGCAAATAATCCCAAACTATTCAGAAGCTGGCTTGATTATTATGGCCCCGAGAAAATAATCCTGGGCGCCGATTGCCGTAAGAGAATGATTATGACCAGAGGATGGACCTCTGAATCGAAGATCGATGTTATCGATTATATCCTCAATTACCAGGAATCAGGTGTTTTATCGCTAATATGTACCGATATCGAAAAAGACGGTATGCTGGAAGGACCCTCATTTGAACTATACAGGGAGATAATCAGCAAAACAAAACCAGACCTTATTGCAAGCGGAGGAATAAGTTCAATAGATGATATAAAAAGACTTAAATCAATAGGCTGTGAGGGCGCAATAATTGGTAAGGCAATTTACGAGGGTCAAATCAGTCTTTCAAAACTTGGTGAGCTATGCTAAAGAAAAGGATAATACCCTGCCTGGATATTATGGATGGCAGAACAGTGAAAGGAATAAACTTTGTCGATATCAGGGATGCAGGAGATGCCGTTGAGCTGGCACGCAGCTATTCTGAGCGGGGTGCAGATGAACTGGTTTTCCTGGATATCACAGCAACTGTTGAAAAGAGAAAAACACTTGTTGCCCTCGTAGAAAAGGTTGCACACGAAATAGATATTCCCTTTACTGTCGGAGGAGGAGTAAGCTCTGTTGAAGATGCATCGGCTATTATCGGGGCCGGTGCAGATAAGCTTAGCATTAACTCAGCTGCATTCAGAAATCCTCTACTTATAAGTGAAATAGCATCCCGCTTTGGTAACCAGTTTGTCGTGGTCGCCATTGATACCCGTTATGAAGACGAAGACTGGTTCGTATATCTCGATGGTGGACGTACAGCAACTGGCGTAAAGGCCTTTGACTGGGCACAGAGGGCACGCGACCTTGGAGCCGGGGAGATTCTGCTTACATCAATGAATAATGATGGAACAAGGGATGGTTTTGCTCTTGATATAACAGCTAAGCTCAGTAAAGAAATTAATATTCCCGTAATTGCTTCGGGTGGCGCAGGCACAATGGACCATTTCAGGCAGGTATTTGAAAAAACAGCTGCCTCAGCGGCACTAGCGGCATCGATATTCCATTTTGGAGAAATAGAAATTAAGGATCTTAAGAATTATTTGAAAAACTATAATATACCAGTACGATGAAACCAGATTTTAAAAAAGAGAACGGGCTTCTTCCAGCAATAATACAGGATGCCAGCACAAATGAAGTATTAATGCTAGGTTATATGAATGAAGAATCCTACAATAAAACCCTTAAGGATAATAAGGTATGCTTCTATAGCAGGTCTAAGAAGAGGCTATGGACCAAAGGAGAGAGCTCAGGTAACTTTCTCTATGTAAAATCTATAAATCTCGATTGCGATAATGATACCCTGCTTATAAAAGCAGATCCGGCGGGACCGGTTTGCCATACCGGATCAGATACATGTTTCGGTAACAGATCCGGAAAAGGCTTTATTTATAAGCTGCAGGATATTGTAAATATGAGGATTGAGGATAAAGCAGAAGATTCTTATACATACAAAATCTTCAGTAAAGGAGTAAATAAAGCTGCCCAGAAAGTTGGAGAAGAAGCTGTTGAACTTATTATTGAGGCCAAAGACGAAAACAGGGAACTCTTTGTAAATGAAGCCGCAGACCTGCTCTACCACCTCTTAATACTTCTTAAATTAAAAAATATTAAACTCGAGGACATCGAAGAAGAACTTGTAAGGAGGCATAAATAAAAGTGACAGCTTTTGCCTGCATACTTTAGAATATAATCAGTAAATTTATGATCCTACAATTAATCCGGCTCATAAACCATATTTACTGAAAATGAAACATCTTAAAGTCCCCCTGATTTTACTTCTACTTGTCGTAAGTCTTAATCTAAGTGCCCAGAAAGATTATAAAGCATCTTTATTTGGTATCGAATCGAATGGAACAAAGCTTAATACTACATCCATACAGGCAGCCATTGACTACATCCATAATAATGGTGGTGGCAGACTGGTTTTTTATGTTGGTCGCTACCTCACTGGCACAATACATATGAAATCGAACGTTACCCTTCAACTCGAAGAGGGGGCTATACTGGTGGGGTCTACAAATCCCTTCGACTATGAGAAGCACGGTTCGTGGCAGGCACTAATATTTGCCCACGACCAGGAAAATATAGGCATTACAGGTAAGGGAGTGATAGATGGCCGGGGTTACGACTTATGCCAGAATATCCTTAGCATGGTACATAAGGGTATTATCAAAGATCCCCAGAACCTGATATACGACAGACCAAGAGAAAGTATAAGACCCCAGAATATATATTTCAAAGGATGTAAAAATGTAAACATCAGCGGAATTATATTAAAAGATCCGGGAGCATGGAACCAGCAATATGATCAGTGTAAGAATGTGCTGATTGAAGATCTTATTGTCGACAGTAAGGCCTACTGGAATAACGACGGAGTAGATATCGTTGATTGCGACAGTGTAATTGTCAGAAACTGCTATTTCGATGCAGCAGACGATGGCATCTGCCTTAAATCACATAGTGCCGACTTTGTCTGCCAGAATGTACTGGTATATAACAATACCGTTCGTACCTCTGCAAATGGAATAAAATTCGGAACAGCTTCACGGGGAGGATTTAAGAATATCAAAATAATAAATAACCTCGTTTACGATACCTATCGTTCTGCCATTACTTTTGCTGCCGTTGATGGAGGCTTTGTTGAAGATATTATTGTAGATAGCCTGAGATCAATTAATACAGGCAACGTTATATTCCTTCGTATAGGAGAAAGAGTAGCAGGCAAGAAAGGCCGGATGAATAATATTTCCATCTCAAATGTATATGCCACTGTACCGGCTACTAAAGCAGATGCAGGTTATAGCTATGAGGGACCGGTTGAAGACCTGCCTCGTAATATATCTCCGGCATCCATTGTAGGAGCTGAAGACGTTAAAATTACTAATGTCAGCCTGAAAAATATTGAAATACACTACCCCGGTGGCGGCGATCCTGATTATGCATATGTTGGACTGGATGAACTGGAAAAAGTACCTGAAATACCTGCAAAATATCCAGAGTTTTCAATGTTTAAAGAACTTCCTGCATGGGGATTTTATATCCGTCATGCCGAAAATATAAGCTTCGAAAATGTTTTATTAATTGCAGACAAAGAAGATTATCGTACAGCCGTAGTGCTTGACGATGTGAATGTTGCAAGCTTTATTTCACTTAAGGTAGATGAGCCTGGAAACAAAAAGGAACCTGTCTTCAAGCATAATAGTAAGAAAGTAACGATTAAATAATACCCCGGCAGTGAAACGAAGAAAATTTATTTCACAGAGCTCTCTGGTTGCTGGCGGGGCCTTCTTG
The DNA here is from genome assembly GCA_964634565.1 of uncultured Rikenellaceae bacterium. Taxonomy (GTDB): domain Bacteria; phylum Bacteroidota; class Bacteroidia; order Bacteroidales; family VadinHA17; genus JAUVKT01. The sequence continues at coordinate 28,386 of CAZWLP010000022.1, forward strand.
TCGGGAGAAATATTACTGAAAGCATCGACACCCGCATACCCAAAAATTTCAGACGGGGAGGAAACAGGGCTTTACGATCTTTTCAAAAACCCTGATCTAAAATATCACCCCTTTGTAAGATGGTGGTGGAACGGAAATAAACTTGAAAAGACAGAAATTACAAGGGAGCTTAAACTATTAAAAGAGGCCGGCATAGGCGGAGTTGAGATAAATCCTATTGAATTCCCTCACCGTATTGAAGGCGACGACCTTGGTATTCCTTCTTTAAGATGGTTAAGCGACGAGTGGATTGAAATGTTAGAACACACCTTTTCCGAGGCAAAGAAGCTGGGAATAATATGCGATCTTATTGTTGGCTCGGGCTGGCCCTTCGGATCCGAAACACTTAAACCCGAAGAACGGGCAGAGGTTATTCTGCTCAATGCAGACCATATTGATGGGCCATGCCTCTTTGAGAAAAAAAGGGAGGATCTGCTGGCAGCCATAGATCCAAAAGTTACGGTTCCCTTTCCCGGGCGCACATTTGAGATTATTTCCCTTAAACTGGTTCCCGATCCGCTTACAGGTATTGAGCAGGCACTTGATATATCAGATAAATCAAATGATGATATTATCCGCCTTGATGTTCCAGAAGGAAAGCATGCTCTTTACTCACTGGTAAGGGTTAAATCATTTGCCAGTGTAATAAATGGAGCCCCCGGAGCAGCCGGACCAATTCTGAATCATATGGACAAAAATGCTGTAGAGAATTACCTCGGGCATATGTCGCAAACAATTGAAAAGAGAACAGGGCCCCTGTCTGAACACCTGAGGGCATTTTTTACCGACTCCATGGAGCTGGAGGGGTGTAACTGGACCTCTGATTTTGAAGATGAATTTAAAAAGAGAAGAGGATATGACCTTATGCCCTACCTGCCCTTTATTATGTTTAAGGTTGGCCGCCTGGGAGGTGTAGTCGACTTTAATTATGGTGTAAAAAAATCCAGGGAATTCGAGGAGGAAACTGGCAGAGTCAGATTCGATTTCGAATTTACCAGGGCCGAACTGCTTTACGAAAGATTTACCCTTACCTACCTCAACTGGTGTCGTGAAAATAATGTAAAGTCACGCGCCCAGGCTTATGGAAGAGGCTTCTTCCCCCTTGAGACCAGCCTGTCTTATGATATCCCTGAGGGAGAATCATGGACCACCAACTGGTTGAAACATAAGGTTGGAGAAGAGATGCCAGACGATGATTATCGCAGGGGAAGAGCATATACCATGATAAATAAATATGTTTCATCAGCAGCCCATCTGTCGGGCAAGAGGGTGGTAAGCTGTGAGGAGATGACCAATACCTACCTGGTCTTTAACACCTCACTGGAAAGGCTTAAAAATGGCTCCGACCAGAGCATCATATCAGGAATAACTCATTCTGTCTGGCATGGATTTAACTATTCACCACCAGAGGCCCCCTATCCCGGATGGATACAATACGGCTCCTACCTGAACGAACAAAATAACTGGTGGCCATATTTCAAATACCTGAATATTTACAAGGCGCGAATATCTGCCCTGCTGCAAAATGCAGATATGTACAGCGATATAGCAATATTACCGGCAAATTACGATTTATGGACTACCATGGGCGTGCAGACAGACCCCTTCCCCGAAAAATTAAATATAGAATATACCTCTCTTCTATGGGAAGCAATATGCAAGAACGGGGGCTCTGCTGATTATATAAGTGAAATTATTATAAAAAAATGCAGTATTAAAGAAGGAAATCTGTGCTACAACGATAAGAAGTACAGCACCATTTTCCTGCCTGGAGTAAGTAGTATCAGCCCGGAAGTCATTAAGAAGCTCCTTGAATTTGTTACTGAAGGCGGAAAGATAATATGTATTGATAACTACCCCGACAGATCACCCGGACTATTAGATTATAAGGAAAGAGATCTTCAGGTATTGGCTGTTGTTAAGAAATTGCAGAAGTATCCCAATAGATTTATTCTTTTAAAGAGACCGCTTGAGACTGACTATATAAGCTGGTATAAAGAGGCCATGACACAATATTCACTTCCCCACTATATTAACCTGGCCAGCCCCGATAAATATTTAATGCAGGTACGTTACACAGGTGATGATGGAAGTGAGATTTTCTTCTTCTCAAATTCTAATATTAATCAGGAATTTAATTCCCCTCTTCGCTTCAGGCAAAATATTATTTCAAACAGAAATGCCTGGATATGGAACCCCGAATCGGGAGAAAGACACACAATAAGTCTTGATAAGGGAGATACATTTAAACTCAGGCTCGGTCCGGCAGAATCTACTATTATTGTCTTCGATAAGAATGATAATGGCTCAGCAAAGAATTGGCTGCCTGTTCAAAGAAAAAATCCAATTACAATGCAGGGAGACTGGAATCTTGAATTTGATCATTGCAGAGGAAAAAAGTACAGCCCAATTATTCTAAGCAGACTATCAGACCTATCAGAAGATAAGGATTACAAACACTTTTCAGGTAAAATAAAATACACCGGCTATATTAATTTAAAAGGTTCTTTACCTGCTTTTATTGATATTAAAGGGGTCCACGACATCACCAAATTAAAAGTGAATAATGTAGATTGTGGTATCAGGTGGTATGGAGAAAGAATATTTGATATAAGCCATGCTGTTAACTCCGGACAAAATATTGTTGAGATCCAAATAACCACCCTTATGGGCAATTATATGAAATCCCTCGAAGATAACCCAGTAGCTCAATACTGGACCAATAAGAATAATAAAAATCAGGCTCTTACTCCCATCGGACTCGAGGGCCCTGTTATACTATTCAGCTAATATTTCTATCTGTTAAAACTTATCATTCATAATCATTAACTCACCCTCACTCACCCACAGTGCTACAATGGCAATGAAACTATAGAATATTTATTATATCTGAGTATTTAAACTTTTCTTCAGCAGGGCTTTAACCACTATAATAAACAGGCCTGTAAGAAGCAGGTTTAAGGCAAGCGAAAGCATCGATATTGTAACGATCATTCCACCAATACCATATGATAATGAAATTATCAGTACACCGGCCCCTACTTCACCCCGGGGAAACATAGCGATAGCTACTGCAAGTCGCTCGCGCCAGCCTGCTTCATTTCTATAAACAAAGGCCGGGACTATCTTCCCAATATTGCTCAAAAGGGTTACTATCAGGACATGAAATAATATCATTCCCCAATCAATGGATTGTCTGCCGGCCAGGTTTAAATCCCGGACATTATCACCTCTGAGGTAGGAATCCACAATTTCCGTATCAACAGTATTAGCCTTCATATCATCATTTGAAACACCCTCCAGCAGAGGCATTGATAATCCAACCAGTACCATAAAAACAGCGGATACAATAAATGATACCCTTTTCTCACTTTTAAGCTCAAGTATATCCTCTCCTTCTCCCTCATTCTCTTCTTTTACTTTGCCTTCCCTGATTCGATTATGATTTTTTGAAATCATAGACCCCAGTACAAAAGCAGGCAGTAATACTTCAATATGCACCCCAACTGTACTGTCGATAGTTTTACTTAAAAAATATATCATCTCGGCACTGCCGGCAATAAGCACAGCATAAAACAATACATTTTTCCAGCGTATCGATAAGCGTAATGCATTCAGGTATCTCCATGAGAGCCATATCAGCAGAAACATTACAACCAGTACAATAATTAACTGAACCTTAAACCCAATTATCAGCATCTGGAGTGGGACCATTAACATAACAGTATCAAGGTCATCAAAGATGGCCAGTATGCGTGTCTTCTTAAACATCCATGTTGATGCCAGACCGGCGGCTGCAAGCATTGAAAAAAGAACTCCTGCAGATGTTGGTGCAGCAAATCTTGCCGCAAGAAGGGATTCAATCCAGGTTTGACCTGTTCGTGCAGACTCCGGAGTAATTACAAAAACAAAATAGAGAGTAACAAAAATCCAGGGAAGTGTTGCTGCTGAAAAGGCTACCAGATAATCATAACCGTATTCCCTGATTTTGTCCTTCCTGATTTCAAACTCATAACCTACATGAATCATTATAAAGGCAAGAGAGATAATTGTACCAAGCTTTACAATATGACTCAGTGCGGAATAGTTTTCTACAATAAGAGGTAATATCTGAGATAACGCTAATCCAACTAATAAGAGAATGGATAGAATAAGTACTTTTTTCATGATTGATTCTTTAGAGTTTTAAGGATTTTCTGATCTCCAGCTCAATCTTCCTGTCCCAAAGGCGTCGTAATATTTCATCAATCTTTTTATAAAACAGTTCAGCAGACTCCTTTTCACCAATTTTATCATATAGCCTGGCTAAAGAATTCAGTGCAGGAATATGAAGATCATTTATTTGAAGAGCTATTTTATATTGCTCTATGGCTTCTTTATAGAATCCTGTTTCCACAAGCTTTTCAGCATTTGTCATGTGCTTTTCTATCTCGGAGATATCGGCGTCTATCTTAAGATTCAGGATATTTTCAGTTTTTGTTATTACCATTGAAGAGGGCAGCTCTCGAACTATTATTTCGGTAACACTTCCCAGAAGAATGCGCTGCATAAATGTTTTCCCGGTAGCTCCCATAAACAGAAGGTCTATCTTGTTTTGAGCTATAAAACCGAGAATCTCCTTATCGGGCATTCCCTTCAGTATCTGTGTCTGAAAATCAATATCAGTAAAATTGAATTTCTTAAGGAACTCATTAAATCTCTTTTCGTTTTCAATTTCTATTCTTTGATTCTCATTCTCAAAATCAATCTTGTATCTTGGTGAATACCTCATGTCCATGGGTTCAAGAACATTGATAATATGCAAATCAGACTTAAAGGTACGAGCTATCTTAATTGCATTATTTAATGCTCTTTCCGAAGCATCAGAGTAATCGACAGTACATACTATTTTTTGAGGAAAGTAATTACCGTCTTCTTTCACCACCCATACCGGTTTCTGTGACTTGCGTATTAACTTCTCAGCTACAACATCTATATTATATTTATTATTGGTATGTTCTATATTGTTAGAAATAAGAATCAGGTTTACATTCTCATTTTCAGCTGTTGACATAATCTTATCGAAGGAGCTTCCATACAAAAGCCTGGTGTAGGTCTTAATATTTTTTCTTTCTAAGCCTGCTGCTATCTCCGATAGTGAAGATTCACTATGCCTGGTGATCATAAGCTTAATTGATTCTTTCTTTGCATCTTCGGGCAATACGGCTATCAGAATAAGTTCGGAGTTAAACTTTTTTGCCAGCCTTGCTGCCGTATCGAGGTGACTGTTATTTTGATTATTAAGATTAACAGGTACCAGTATTTTTTCAAGTAGTTTCATAACCCTATTTTTTTATTAATTATCGTTATTTACTAAATAGACTGTATTTAGTAATAATCGTTTAATTATATTATTTATTTGTTAAACAAAAAATATTTATAAAGGTTTACGGGAACAGAAAACTTTATGAAATAGCGTATAAATATAATCTGGCGACAAAGTTATTTGAGATTATTTTATTGTGTAAATAATTCTTGGGCTTTTACTATATTATCCTTATGATCCCGGATTTGTTCTTTCTGGTATTCTACTGCTCCATATGCCAGTATCATCTTTGTAAAAAGCTCCATAACAGTGCATCCCTGCCAGTATAATTACCGAAGCAAAATCAAACTTGCTTCCAATCCCAGCCTGGTGAATAATTCATTAAAATGTCCTTCTAACACTAATTTACAGTCTGTAAAAAATAAATTTTTTATAGATCTTCTTTTTTTATAAATTTGGTTTAGCCCAAACACTCCAGCAAATCTAAAACTAAAAATTATGAAAAAATTATTTCTGATCATCCCGCTATTATTTCTATTATCGACCTCCTGTACTCAAAGGATTTTCGATTTCACAATTATCTCAACAAAGAACCTTGACCTGTCCCAGATGGATAGCTACACAAGAGGAACCGCAAGAGTTGAAGGAACCGATGCAGTTTATTTTGTACTCTTTGTACCGCTTGGCTTTCCAAATATGAAAGAAGCTATTGACAAGGCGATTGAAACAACCCCCGGTGCTGTAGCGCTGGTAGACGGAGTTGTATTTAATAAAGCCTGGACGGCGATTTTAACGACATACACCGCCTATATTGTGGAAGGAACGCCACTTATTGATCCAAATCTGGCACAACTTAACGGCCAGGAAATTGGAAAGTACAACTACTGCAAACTGAACAGGAAAGGCAAGATTAAAGAATTCAGGATCTTATCTGCGGAAGAATACGAGGTCGAGAAGGCAAAAATTCAGGGACTAGACTAATCCCAATTAAATCCACTCCTCCTTCAACAAAAAAAGGCCTGCA
>CAZWLP010000023.1:0-33570 GCA_964634565.1 uncultured Rikenellaceae bacterium
AATACACCCCAATACCCCAATACCCCAACACCCCGACACCCATTTCTCAATGCCTTTTGCTCTTAGATAGCAAATGCTTACTTTTGGTAGTGTTTGTAAAGCATGCGTTTATACGATTTTTATTAGGGAATGAAGCCGAAGAATAAGATAAAGAAATATTATGAGCAGCATTTTGGTAAACTGCCTGAGGATGTAATTTCTCTGCCAGGATCGGGCTCAGACAGGAAGTATTTTCGTGTGCTGGCTGGAGATAGTAGCACAATAGCAGTATATAATAATAACCTTGAGGAAAATGATGCTTTTGTTAATCTTAGTAAGGTATTTATAAATAAAGCCTTGCCTGTTCCTGAGGTTCTGGCCTATTTTCCTGAGAAGAATATATACTTTCTTACTGACCTTGGAGATATTAATCTGTTTACATGGATTGAGGATAAGAAATTAAGCGGTGATTCTGGAGATAAGATATCTTCAATGTATAAGCTTGTACTCGAGAAACTTGTTTATTTCCAGGTAAATACGATTAATGATATAAATCTTGATATATGCTATCCACACAGTTCTTTCGACAGGCAGAGTATGCTGTGGGATATGAATTATTTTAAGTATATGTTCCTTAAGCTGCTTGCCATACCTTATAATGAACGGGAACTGGAAAAGGACTTCCTTGTCCTGGCAGATATATTAATTTCTGGAGGTCAGGATTATTTTTTATACAGGGATTTCCAGTCAGCAAATATTATGATTGTTGATTCAAAGCCCTGGTTTATTGATTTTCAGGGAGGCAGAAGAGGTGCGCCACAATATGATGTTGCATCACTACTGTACGACTCCAAGGCTTGTCTGGGAGAAGATTTAAGGTTAAGCCTGCTCAATCACTACCTCGATAAGTTTTGTTCTGTTTCTACTTACAGCAGGGAGAAGTTTATTGAGCTATATCCTGCATTTGTCCTGGTAAGAATAATGCAGGCTATGGGGGCATACGGATTTCGCGGAATATACGAGAAGAAAGAGGGCTTTGCCCGGAGTATAGCTCCGGCAGTTAAAGACCTTTATTCGATCTTTGATTCAACTTCACTGGCCATAGATCTTCCCGAGCTTTTTCGTGTGTCGGAGAGCTTGCTGAGAAAGCAGAAAATATTTGATAGGATAGAGTAAATCTCTTTATCACACAGGTAAAAAATAAAGTAAGAAATGAAAGCAATGATTCTGGCAGCAGGCCTTGGTACCCGATTGGGAGATATAACATCCGGAATACCTAAAGTTCTTGTAGATATAAATGGTAAGACTCTTCTTGAAATTATACTTACTAAACTGTCTGATAATGGTTTTGATGAGATTATAATAAATGTTCATCATCATGCTGACATGGTTGAGGAGCAATCATTATTGCTGGCAGGAAAACTGGGGATAAAAGTAGTAATATCTGATGAGAGAGAAGGCTTGTTAGATACGGGTGGTGGCTTGTACCATGCAAGGCATTTTTTTGATGATAAACCCTTTTTACTTTATAATGGAGATATTCTTACAGACCTTAACCCAGGGAAGTTATACGATTTCCATATAAGAAAGGGTGCTGCTGCCACCGTTGCGACGCGAGAAAGAGACGGAAACAGATTTTTTCTGGTAGATCATAGCGGCCGGGTAAGAGGATGGACCAACAGGCAGTCGGGATTGGATATTGTTACAATTGACGAACCAATGGAACTGAGTGAAATAGCCTCAATGGCAATTACCGTTCTTGATCCGAAAGTTTTTAAATATATGGACGACGGAAAGTATTCCATGACATCAATTCTGCTCGATATGGCAGGTCATGATAAAGTACTAAGCTTCAGGTATGATTCCGGTTACTGGTTAGATATTGGATCGCCAGAGATGCTGGAAAAAGCAAGAAAGCTTTATAAGCAAATAATTTGACTAGCCCTTACGTGCTATATCTTCCAGGGCGCTTCTGTTATTTATGATAACTATTTTCCCGTCAAGTGTAACAATTCCATCGGAGGCAAAATCCTTTAAAAGCTTAACAGTACTTTCAATCGATATATTTGCAAACTCAGCAATCTCTTTTCTGCTCAGGTTTTCAAAAAGACTATCATATCCAAAGTCCTCAAGATAGATCAGTGTAGCTGCCAGTTTTCCAGCCATCTGTTTGAACGATAAATTATTGATGATATTGAAAAGCCTGTTACCAAGCTGCCAGTTCCTTGCAATAATCCTGTACGCAAATTCACTGTTCGATTTGAGTAAGGATATTATTGCATCTTTTTCTATCATGCATACATCAGAATCAACCAGGGCTGCAGCTGAAGTATTATACTCATCATGGTTAAAAATAGAGGAGAACGAAATAAAATCTCCCGACTGGGCAAGGTGAGTGCTTATTTGTTTTTCACGCGTTACCTCGATATATATCTTGGCAAGTCCATCGGAAAGAAAGATCACATAGGGAGCAAATGCCCCCTGCTTGCAGATAGTCTCTCCCTTTTTGAAGAATAAGGACCTGGTACTTTTCTGAATAAACGAAAGCTCTTCCTCGGTCAGACTGTTAAAGCATGATAAGTGACCAAAACAAAGTAAATCTTTATCAGTAGAGGATGTCATATCCTTAAAGGCATTTATTAGTAAAGCTCAAAATTAATAATAAGAGACGAAATTGAGCTATTTCAACTTTTTAATTGTCCATATTCAACAGAGTTTCTCAAAATCAGAACAAGGGGAAGTGTATTTTTGTGTGAAAGAAAATTATTAATTAAAGTCTATAAAAATGTTACAAACTAATCTGAAAGAATTTCAAAGTGCAGCTGAACTGGAAAGTTATATAAATGAGAACGACAATGTAATGGTTTGCTGCGGAAGGATGGGACCAATGTGTATTCCTGTATATGATGTTATGGAAGAGCTGGAGGAAGAAAGTGAATATAAAAATGTAAAGTTTGCTGTTATGGCTTTTGATCATCCTGAAGCACATATTATAAGGAATGCACCTGAATGTTCAACTTTTATGGGACTTCCTTTTACAATGTACTATAAGAAAGGTGCTGTTGCCCGGGCAACCTCAAGTATTCAGAGCAGGGATCAGATAACTGCTGTTCTTGACAGTGTTTACGAAAAGGAATCAGTTAAGGCCTAATCAGCACAGGGTTATGGTGGAGCATGATAAAATATATGATCTGATTATACTAGGAGCAGGTCCTGCGGGCCTGTCTGCCGGTATATACGCATCCAGGGGTAAGCTGGATACCCTTATCCTGAACGAAGGTGCTATTGGCGGACAGGTTACACTTACTAACGAGATAGCGAATTACCCTGGCGTTGAAACAAGTCCGGGTTATTCTCTTGTTGGCGTAATGAAGAAGCAGGCAAAGAGCTTTGGTTGTAAGATAAAATCAAATATCAAGGTTAGTGGTCTCGACCTTAAGGGCAGGATAAAGACAATTACAGTAAATGACAGTGATCATTACAGAGCAAAATCAGTAATTATCTCACCCGGTGGGAGGCCAAGAATGCTTAATATACCAGGCGAGGCCGAGTTTAAGGGAAGTGGTGTATCATATTGTGCAACATGTGACGGCGATTTCTTTACCGGTAAGCATGTTATTGTTGTGGGAGGCGGTAATTCTGCACTCGAAGAAGCTGTTTCTCTTACTAAATATGCCAGCAAGGTTACAATAGTGCATCAGTTTGATCATTTCCAGGCCTTTAAAAATGCTATTCAGGAAGTTAAGAACAATGATAAAATTGATATAATTTTTGAATCTGAACTAAGAGAGATTGTTGGTGACACCAATGTTAAAGGAGTTGTAGTTGAGCACCTTCCTACAGGTAAAAGAAATAATATTGATGCAGACGGGGTATTTATTTTTATTGGATATATTCCAAATACTGCATTTTTTAAGAACTGTGTAGAGACAAGCACTTATGGTGAGATAATTGCTTCACCGGAGATGGAAACCAGTGTTAGCGGAGTATTTGCAGCGGGTGATTCGATCAGGAAGAAGTACCGACAGGTAACAACAGCCGTGGCAGATGGAACAATAGCTGCCCTGTCGGCTTCTGATTATATCCGTTCTATTGACAATTAGTATAGCCCTGGTATAATAAGTAAAAGATGCCCTTATTGATCATATTATCGATAAGGGCATCTTCTTATTTATGACACGTTTCAGATTGTAAATTCCAGTCCAAGTTTTCTTAGGGTATCGTCTGTAGGTCTTGATGTTTCCTTATCCCAACCCCGACTCTCGTAGTAATTATCCATATTGGTTCTGAATTCATCCCTGTCGACTATTGCTCCGGCATGCTCTCCATAGGTGAATTTATTTTTAAAGAACTTTTCGGGAATAATATCATCTTCGCGTCTGAATCCATCCCGATAATTAAACATCTTTTCCATTGTAAATATTCTGCTGCCTGCTGTATTGAATTCTTCCTCAGTCCATTCCAGTCCGGTGATAGCTTTCATAAAATGACGATAGTGTGTTTCATTTCTATACCACGATGATGCAAAGTTACATGCTCCAATTGAATCTCTCAGGCAAGATCCATCCTGCCCGCTTACATTGCCTCCGTTCATATGACATGCACCTCTGTTAGCAGTTGCATATGTTACTGCCCAGTAACTGTTTCTTACAGGTACATTCCAGGCAGCAAGCTCGTGTCCCTTAACGTGTATGGCGTAATCGGATGATCCCTTACCTATCTTTTCAGAAAGAGCTTTAACTCCCCTTGATGCCAGTTCCCCAATACCTTCCCTCTTACAAATCTTATGTAACATAGCCATCGCTGCATCAACATTTCCCCACTCAAGTTTAATACCGTCAAGGAATTCACTATCAATGTCGCCTCTTTCATAAGCTTCCATAAGGAAACCTATTGTGTTTCCCGATGATATTATATCAACACCATAATCATCTGCTACAAAGATTAATTTCTGAAGGCCTGATATATCAGAGATCATCAGGTTTGCCCCAAGCATTGTACCGGTCTCATATTCCGGTCCGTCGTGTACAAGCGTTTCATAGCCACCCTTGGCATAGCCACTTTTCTTACATGCCAGCTGGCAGGCATAGCATGCAAAATCTCTTTTCCATATCTCTTTCCGGTTTGCTTCTGTACCTATTTTTTCAATTTCAGAATAGCTTCCTTCGCTATAATTCTTTACCGCCTGAGTTCCTCCTCTGGATGACGATGACAGGGCATTGGCTGTACCACCATATCTCCAGTTCATAACATTATCGTCCTTTTTCATAAACGACTTTCTTACCGTCTTCAGGAGTTCATTATATCTCTCGAGATCAGCTATATTGGGCATCTTAGATCCTTTTACAGCAATGGCCTTAAGGTTCTTGGATCCCATAACACATCCTGTTCCTCCTCTTCCAGCCGCACGGGCGGCAGTATTTATAATACAGGCCATAGGCACCTGGGCTTCACCGGCGGGTCCTATATAACAGGATTCCCATCTTCCTTCTCCCAGGTCGCGGGGAAACTGCTTATCGAATTTATCCGTTCCCATTCCCCAGTATTTTTCAGCATCCTCTATTGTAACATTATCCTCCTCAATTCTGATATATACGGGTTTTTGGGATTTTCCGGTAACAAGCATTGCATCATATCCTGCAAATCGTAATCCGGGACCAAAGAACCCACCCATATTTGAGTAGCTCAAAGTGCTGCCGTGTTTGTACATCTCTCCGACAGCAGATGTGCGGGTCGATTTTGTAACCACGCAGGTCCTGGATGAAGAGGGTATGGGCAGACCTGAAAACGGACCGGGCATAAACATAAGTATATTTTCAGGAGACAGTGGATCGGTGCCTGGTTTTAACCTGTCCCATAATATTTTTGCTCCCAGGCCTCGTCCGCCTATAAAATTCTTAATATCGCTGTCGGCAATTTTTGTAACTTCTACGCTGCCGTCAGAGAGGTTAACCTCCAGCATTCTTCCATAATATCCTTTTGTACTCATAACTATACTTCCTCCAGCTTAAGGTTATACAATTTCATAATTAATTTTTGAGCTATTTTCCCGGGAGCCATACCGTAAAATTCGATGCTGTCATCTATTTCAATATAGGAAAGTGCATCATATGGGCAATTCTCAACACATTGGGGATTTCCTCCACAGAGAGTACACATTCTCTCCGGACTGCCTGTTTCAGGATTTGGCCTTATAACTCCTCCTCGCTTTTCCTTACATGCCATTGCACAGCTACTGCAACCAATACATCTTTCAAGGTCGTTTAAAATTATCCCTGATTCAGGGTCTTTATAAAGAGCTTTTCTTCCGGTTTCAGGGTGCGGTTCAACAGGGCAGGCTTCTATACATGGTGTATCTTCGCATAGTGCACATGTAGAAGGTATATCTATATCAGGGTTATAATGGTGTACCCTGATGTTTGAGAGTTCCGGATTACCGAGCCCTTCCATCTCAATACCTTCAATATTGACTTTGTGATTAAAAGCCGAGCAAACAGCTTCGCAGGTTCTGCAGCCTGAGCATTTTTCAAAGTCTACAACAATGGCTTTTAGCATCTTAGACTTATGGTCGCGCCTAAAAGAAAAGCCATATGATCCAGCCAATACCAGTCCTGCACTACCTAATCCCAGAGTATTAAGGAAGTGTCTCCTGGAAACTGCTTTGAAGTCTTTTTTCCCTGACATATTTGATTTATTTTGAATTTTATGAGTTTTACAATATACCATATCTGATAATACGGCGCAATTAAAGAGATTTGTAAAAAAATGCATATCGAAGTATAATTTTTGCTGATTGCCTATAAATTGATAAGGTGTTATCTTTGCACCCAATGAAAACACGTGTTGTAATAGGATTATCGGGAGGGGTTGATTCCAGTGTCGCAGCTTACAAGCTAATTGAGGAGGGATATGAGGTTATTGGTTTGTTTATGAAAAACTGGCACGATACAACTGGATTGCTGGAGGCAGACTGTCCGTATGACGATGATGTGATGTTTGCTGAAATGGTTGCTAAAAAACTTGGGATTCCATTTTATAAAGTTGATTTGAGTGTACCATACAGGAGCAGGGTCGTGGATTATATGTTTTCTGAATATGAAAGGGGCAGAACACCTAATCCTGATGTTCTTTGTAACCGGGAGATTAAGTTTGAGTCGTTTGTGGATGAAGCAAAAAAGCTGGGAGCAGATTTTGTTGCAACGGGTCATTACTGCAGGAAAGATGTACTTAATCTTCCTGATGGTGATATATACAGGTTGCTGGCAGGAGCTGATAAGAATAAGGATCAGAGCTATTTCCTTTGCCAGGTAACACAGGCACAGCTTAAGGGAGCTCTTTTTCCGATAGGTGATATTGATAAGCCAGAGGTGAGAAAAATAGCTAAAGAGCTTGGCCTTGCATCGGCCGAAAGAAAAGATTCACAGGGTATATGCTTTGTTGGTAAGGTAGACCTTCCTACCTTTCTGCAACAGCAACTTAAGGCTAAAACGGGAAGGATCATTGAGGTTCCGTCTGCATGGGAAGCTTATTACAATATTGCCAGCGATTTGCCGGGTGATGGCATTGATGATAATGAACTTATTAGATTAACAATACCTTACGATTACAATCCTTCTTCGGGTAAAACAATAGGGAAACACCAGGGAGCTCATTTTTTTACTATCGGTCAGCGTAAAGGAATAAATATCGGGGGCTACAAGAATCCACTTTTTGTGCTTGCAACAGACGTTCAGAAAAATATTCTTTATGTGGGCGAAGGTCAGGATCACCCTGGATTATATCGCAAGGGCTTGTTTATTGCAAAAGACGAAATTCACTGGATACGGCCAGATTTAAAAATGGCAGACGGAGAAACAAGGGATTATAAGGTAAGGATAAGATACCGTCAACCGCTTGAACCTGCCAGGTTGTATAAACGAAATAAGGGCTTATATATACTTTTCAGGGATGCTCAGAGGGGAGTAGCACCTGGCCAGTTTGCAGCATGGTATGATGCTGACGAACTGATTGGCTCCGGTGTAATAAACAGCTAATCTGCCCTGGTTGCCGGTGCCAGGTTTTCAAGTTCTTTTCCTGTCAGCCTGTAAACTGTCCATTTATCCATTGCCCTGGCCCCCAGTGCTTCATAAAAGCTGCGGGCCGGATTCCAGTTTAATACCCACCATTCAACCCTTCCACAGCTTCTTTCAATAGCCAGACCGGCAATATAAGCAAGTAATTTGCGACCAATTCCTTTTGCTCTGAATTCAGGCTTTACATAGAGGTCTTCAATATAGATCCCTGGCTTGCCCAGGAAGGTGGAATAGTTATGAAAGAACAGCACAAAGCCTGCCTCGATATCTTCTGTTAGAGCAAAAATAACTTCAGCAGCAGGTTTTACACCAAATAAACTATCTGCCAGGCTTTCTTCTGTTGCCACTACTTCGTCTTCCATTTTCTCATACCTGGCAAGCTCGGTAATAAACTGAAGTATGAGCCCGATGTCTTCCTTACCTGCTTTTCTGAATTTTACTTCCATAATAGCTAAAATTATTTATTATAAATTTAAATATAAATTCGATATATCTGTTAATATCTTCTGCCTGGGGCAGTTCAGCCTTATTATTATAAAATGTATATTTAAAGACTATGATAAACCAGGGTAAACTAACCAGATATAGTGCTTCAGCTGGCTCAGGAAAAACATTTAAGCTGGCCGGCATATATCTTGATTATCTCTTTCTTGAACCTGGCAGTTACAGGAGTATCCTGGCAGTAACCTTCACCAATAAGGCTGCCTCTGAGATGAAGGAGAGAATACTTAATACCCTTTTTCAACTGGCAACAGGATCCGATTCTGATTACCTCGATAAGCTGCTTATCTTAACAGGGAAGGATCATGAGTGGATAAGAGTCAGGTCGCTTATAATACTTAAAAATATTCTTCATGATTATTCGCGATTTTCAGTAGGTACTATCGACAGCTTTTTTCAGAAGGTACTGAGGGCTTTTGTTAAGGAAAGTGGATTGCATGCCGGCTTTAACCTGGTACTCGATCATTCAGTAATCCTGTCAGAAGCGGTAGATGAAATGCTGATGTCCGTCGACCAGGATGAAGATCTTAAGAAATGGCTGATCGATTATTCACAATATGAGATAAGCGAAGGCAAGCACTGGGACCTTAAAGGACGGATAATGGAACTTGGGGAAGAGATTTTCAAGGAAGAGTTCCGTCTCCTGTTTAATACTGATAAGATTGTATCAGATAAGAAGATCCTGAAAGAGGGGATGTCTTTACTTATTGCTCTTGAAAGAAATTTTTCTAATAATTTATCCAGACTTTCTCAGTCGGCCCTTAATATACTTAACAGCTCTGGTGTAGAGATGGAAGATTTAAGAGATAAGAACAGGAGCCTGAAAAAATTTCTGTCTGAAGCAATATCAGGTGTCCCTGATAAATTGAGTGCATCCATACGAAAAGCATGGGAGCAGGAATTATACTATTCCGGAAGCACACCTCCACAATCAGTTGCAAAAGCACTGTCTGAAGGTTTACATCAGGAAATTTCAAGGGTGTGCGAGTATTACGAAGCAGGAATAACAGACTTTAAATCTTCAAGACTGGTTGCGGGAAACCTTTTTAACCTGGGTATTTTAACTGATATATCAGATAAGGTAAGGGCTATTCTTAATAACTCAAATAAATTCCTGCTTTCCGATGCAGGCGATCTCCTTGGTCAGATAATTGAACGCGACCAGGCTCCCTTTATTTATGAGAAGGTAGGAACCAGGTATACAAATTATATGATTGATGAATTCCAGGACACCTCTTTTATTCAATGGAGAAACTTTGAACCACTGATCCGCAATAGTATATCTGAAGGCGATTCAAACCTGGTGGTAGGAGATGTTAAACAGGCTATTTACAGATGGAGAAACAGCGACTGGCGTATACTCGACCGTATTGACTCTGAATTTGATACGGAGACTTTCTTCAGTGATACCCTGTCGAGCAACTGGCGCTCTTGTTCTAATATAATTGAGTTTAATAATCGGCTTTTTTCTTATTTACCAGAACTTATAGAAAATAAACTGGAGCTTGACAATGGTGCTGTCTCAAGCCTGTATAGTGAGGTTGTACAGGAAGACCCCGGTAATAAGAAAGATGGATTTGTTAGACTTGAAGAAATTTCCCAGACCGATAAGAAGCATCAGAAGTTGCTTGTGCTTGAAAAGATCCCCGGACTTATTGAAGAGATTCAGGATAATGGATACAGTGCAGGAGATATCGGAATACTTGTCAGGAAAAACTCTGAGGGACAGGATATTATAAGTGCATTGATGGAATATTCGGCGGGTATTGATGAAGCTAAACGTAAAAAGTATACCTATCAGGTAATTTCCCAGGATTCATTATTTCTTGTGAATTCTCCGGTTATACAATTTATACTTTCTGCTCTTGAATATATTGTCGACAGGTCTAACCGACTGGCATATATATCTATGGTACATTTTCTTAGTCTGTTGCGAGGCGACTATAATAAAGATAGCAGGCCTGTTTTGCTCGAAAGTGATCTTATTGGAGAAGAATTTGATGGTTATATTGACAGTATAAGGTATATGCCGGTGTTTGATATCGTTGACCGGCTGATTAATTTTTTCAATCTTGGATCCTTCGAAGCAGGTATTCCTTTCCTGAATACTCTGCAGGATATGATTCTTGACCTTTCTTCGACCGAAACAAACGATATTCCTTTCTTTATTGAATGGTGGAATAATGAAGGTTATAAGAAATCTGTTGCATCTCCCGACCAGGATGACTCTATTCAATTAATGACAATACATAAGTCAAAGGGTCTGCAGTTTAAGGTCGTGATTGTCCCCTTTCTCTCGTGGAGCCTGGGCCATGGTATGTCCTCCTCCATATGGGTGTACTCAGATAATGAGCCCTTTAAAAGACTTGGAGCTGTGCCCGTCAGATATAAGCAAGAAATTGCGGATACACATTTTAAGAAATATTATGACAGGGAAAAACTTAATGTTGCCATTGATAAGCTAAATCTTCTGTATGTTGCCCTTACACGAAGCGAAGAGTGCCTATATGGTTTTATACCGACCGGAGTAAAACGTGATACATCTATAGGAACCCTTATGATTGATGCCATATTTGATGGGAAGAGTGAATATATAACGGGAACTGTACCTGTAAAAGAAAGTAGCAGGGATTTAAAGATAAGTGATGAGGGAGCTGTTATACCCTATAATGTTACTATTTCTGAAGACAGGTTAAATCTTAAAGTTAATTCTTACGGATATCTTTCTGAAGATGTAAGGGATGAGACTCAGCTTAGTTACGGATTACTGATGCATGATGTATTATCACGTATCAGGACCTCCGAGGATATCGAAGCGGCCCTTCAATATTCACTGCTTAACGGGGAGATAAGCCTTAACCAGAAAAGACAGCTTTTTGAAGGTCTGCAGAGAAAACTTACCGGGCCTGTAATAAAAGAGTGGTTTAGCGCTAAATATGAGTGCTGGAGAGAAAAAGATATCATTCTGCCCGGAGGTGAAATAAAACGACCCGACAGAGTTGTAATATTTGATGATTATGCACTTGTAATTGATTTTAAGTTTGGGAGGGAGAGTAGTATGCATATTGCCCAGGTTAAAGAGTATATGATAATTGTTGGTGAGATACTCGGTAAAAAAGTTGAAGGTGCCCTGTGGTATGTGGATAGCGATAAAATAGTTGATATAAAAAGTAACAATTAATAGTATTATGTCTCAGCAGATAAATAGCAGCTTTATTTGGGGTCATGAGCGAAGGTTCAATGCCTATTCAAACTATTTTAAGAAGCTGTTCGGAGGGAGGGTTCAGAAGGTAAGTATTGATGCAGGTTTTACATGTCCTAACAGAGATGGTACAAAGGGAAAAGGAGGATGTACATTTTGTAATAATGATGCATTTAACCCTTCCTATTGTACGCCTGAGAAATCTGTAAGCCGTCAGATAGAAGAGGGTATAAAATTTCATAAAAAGCGTTATAAGAAGTCGCTTGGCTATCTGGCATATTTCCAGGCATATACAAATACTTACGACACAGTCGACCGGCTTGAAAAATTATACCATGAAGCATTAAATGTTCCGGAAGTAATTGGTTTAATAATAGGAACCCGTCCGGATTCAGTTAATAACGAAGTACTTGACCTGATTGAAGATTTATCCAGATCGTACTATGTAGCCCTGGAATACGGGGTTGAATCTGTTTATAATAAAACATTGAAGCGCGTAAACAGGGGTCATGATTTTGAGGTGGCAGAAAAAGCTATACGTGATGCTGCTGCAAGGAATATTCACTGTGGTGCTCATTTTATATTTGGACTGCCGGGTGAGAGCAGGGAGGAAATGATGATGATGGCTGATATTATTTCAGCACTGCCTTTAACTACGGTTAAGTTTCACCAGTTGCAGATTATTAAGGGTACAAAGATGGAAGAAGAGTATAAATTAAATCCCGGGGATTTTAATCTTTTTAGCTGGAATGAATATAAAGAATTCTTTATAAAATTTCTGGAGCAGCTTAATCCGGAAATAGTAGTTGAACGATTTACAAGTGAAGCTCCCCCCGGTCTTATATCAGGTCCCAGGTGGGGAATAAAGAGATCAGAAGGACTGATGGTGGAATTTGAAAATATGCTCCATGAAAGGGATACATGGCAGGGGAGACTTTTTAGGAGTGATTGAGTGACTGGGTGAGGGGGTGATTGAAAGATTGGAAGAGAAGTATTATAATATAAAATAATATGCAGGTATTTTTAAAGGAAGTGGCCAGACAGATTTTCGATGAGTTCAGTGGGGACATGTCGAAGCATAAGCTTGTCTTTCCAAACAGGAGATCATCACTTTATTTTAATAAGTACTTTTCTGCTTTTGTAGATAAACCATTGCTGGCCCCCGATATATTTACCATAAATGAGCTTTTCCAGACATGGTCGTCATTTAAGCTGGCCGACCCTCTGTATCTAATGTTCAGACTGTACGAGAGTTACAATACTCTGAATAAGGCAGGTGATCCCTTTGATGAGTTTTATTACTGGGGAGACATGATAATCAACGACTTTGATGATATTGACAAGTATCTTGTTGATAGTAGATTAATATTTCAAAACCTTAAAGATCTTCGTGATATTGACGCAAAATTTGGAGGTTTTGAACCGGAAGTAATTGAAATTATTCGTCAGTTCTGGTCAAGCTTCGATCCCTCCAGCCTTACACCTGAAAAGGATGATTTTCTGGCAGTATGGGATATGCTTTCTAATCTTTACTCAGATTTTAAACAAATATTGACTGAATCAGGGATGGCATATGAGGGGATGCTTATGCGTGAAGTGGTCGAAGCAATATCATCAGGCAGTTTAGAATTGAGAGATGATAAGTCGTATTATCATTTTATTGGGTTCAATGCCCTGAATAAGTGTGAGAAGGTGCTGATGGAGGAGCTTAAAAAAGCAGGTAAAGCATTCTTCTACTGGGATTATGATAAACTATATGTGAATGAGGAAAATCATGAAGCTGGATTCTTTCTGAGAAATAATTTATCAGTTTACGGACAGGATTTAAAGGGTAAGATGCGCTACGATAAGCTTATTTCAAGTGATCAGCCCTCAGATAAGTATGAAGTATATAAAGCTCCATCTGATGTAGCACAGGCCAAGTTAATTCCTGAAATTCTTAAGGACTTTAATGATATAGGCAGTGAGCCTGATAATACTGCTATTGTTCTGGCCGATGAGAATATGCTGATGCCGGTAATTAACTCTGTTCCCGCCTCCATTAAGGATATTAATATTACAATGGGTTATCCACTGTACCAAACTCCTGTATATAGCCTTATTCATCAGCTTCTGTCATTGCGGAGAAACGCCAGAAAAGGGAAAAATGAAATATACTCCTTTTACCACGCCGATGTGATAAAGATTCTGAGTCATCAGTACATTACATTTGCAAATGCTGATTTATGTGATAAACTGAAAATAAGGATAAAGAAAAATAACCTGATAAGGATAGGTGCTGATAAGCTGCAGCTTAACGAATTTCTAGGCTTATTGTTTGACCCTGCAGGGGATCATATCAGCTATAATAAATACCTGGTTAATATACTTGGCATTATTCTGAACGGTTTTTCAGATACTAAGGAGGACGGATCGGCCAAAAACGACTATCTCTTACAGCAGGAATATCTTTACAAAGTGATTGCTTCATTAAAAAGACTTGAGACTGTTCTTGACGAATCACAGGTAATAATAGGTCTGGATATATATATTAGAATTGTCGATAAGGTACTGCATAAACTTATAGTCCCGTTTACTGGTGAGCCATTGTGTGGATTACAGGTTATGGGGATACTTGAAACCCGTGCACTCGACTTTAAGAATATAATCTTTCTATCTGTAAATGAGGGAGTTTTACCGCGAGGATCTGCAGGTAATTCTTATATTCCATATAACCTGAGAATGGCGTTTGGTTTGCCAACCGTAAAGCATCAGGACTCAATTTATGCCTATTATTTTTACAGGCTTATTCAGCGAGCACGAAGGGTGAGATTTATCTATAATAGCAGCGCTTCCGGGATGAGAACGGGTGAAATGTCGAGATTTCTCTTACAGCTTAAGTATGATCTGAATTTTAATACAACATTTAAGGATAGCAGGTTTAATATTGTACCACCGCCTGTTGCGGGCGAATGGATGAAACGCGACTCCCTGTCACAAAATAAACTCGAACAGCTCTATCTTGATTCAGGGCAGGGAAGGAGGGGATTATCTCCAAGTGCACTTAATACCTGGATTATATGCAGAATGAAGTTTTATTTCAGGTATATTGTTGGAATTGAAGAGACCGACAATATAAAGGAAGAGGTTGATTCACCGATGTTTGGAACAATACTTCATGACGCCATGAATAAACTCTATTCTTCCTATGCAGGAGTGGAACTAAGCAAAAGCACAATTCAGAAGCTGGCAGCAGATAATGAAGTAATAGACAGGGTGCTTATAGAATCGTTCAGAAAAAATTACTTACGGGGAGGCTCGGACGAGCTATCGGGCAAGAATATTATTATTACTTCGGTAATGAAAAATATGATTACCAGGATACTGGATATTGATATAAGATATGCACCGCTTAAGATACTGGAGCTAGAGAAGAAATATTACAGCGAGATTGATATCGCTTCTGATACCGGTAAAATCATGATTCTTCTTGGAGGAACAATAGACAGGGTGGATAAAGTGGGATCTGTAATCAGAATACTCGACTATAAATCAGGTAAAGACAGTCTCGATATCGATTCGTTAGAAGGCCTTACTGCGTATAATAACAGGAACAGGAACAGTGCTGCCTTCCAGACCTTTGTTTACTCCCAGATTTTTTCTGATAATAATCCGGCTACAGGGCTCAGACCTTCTCTTTACCCGGTGAGATCAATTTATAAGCCGGGATTTACAGATGTTTTTAATATTAAAAAAGGAGAATTCAAGGGTGAGGTACACGATTTTGCCTTACTGAGTAGTCAATTCAGGGAAAACCTGAAGCTTGTAGTTTCAGATATATTCGATCCTGAAAGGGATTTCGATATGACCGGTATAAAAGAAAATTGCTCCTATTGCCCATACAGCAGACTATGTGGCAGATATGACCTAACATAATAATTTGTATCTTCGGATTATGGAACACACTTTTAATACCTATAGGGTTGAGATAAAGAATCTTAAGTATATTACTGAAGGTGGCAGGAAGTTTCCCCGTACTGCTATTATTACCTTTTTTGATGACAGTGGTAAAGAATCTGGTACCGAGTTACTTGGCAATATGGATATCAGCGAGATATATAAACTTATTAAGGAGGGAGGAGACTTAAATTTTGATAATTGTTATATCGAGGATTTTTCTCTATCATATTACAGGCAGCACTATAATCTTGATAAGAAGGAAATGCTTCAATTACGAGGCTTTTCAGCCGCCAATTCATTTTTTGAAGCCCATCCTATAACTGATTTTTCCCACTGCGATTTTGGAGAAGGCGATGTGAGTTTTGAAGGATCGGTTTTTGCAAAGGGAAAAGTGTCTTTCCATGCAAGCAGGTTTGGCGATGGAAATATGATATTCTCGGGAGTATCAATACTGGAGGGGAATATTGATTTTTCGGGAGTGGAGGCCGGATCAGGGGATTTTATATTTAAAAATGCCTTTATTGGTAACGGCATAAAAGATTTCCAGGATATGACCTTTGCCGATGGTGAAATAACTTTTGCAAATACAGAGTTTTCTTCGGGAGAACTGCTTTTTATAAATACGCATTTTGGAAACGGAAAATTCTCATTTAAAATAGCCCGGGTAGCATCTGGTAAAATTGATTTTCACTATGCCTCCTTTGGTTCAGGTGATGTGGTATTTGAGAGGGCTGAATTTGGTGAAAGCAGGGTCGATTTTCGCGCTGTTGATTTTGGCACAGGAAGGGTGAATTTTAACCGTTCGGTATTCGGGCTGGGTGAGGTGGCATTTGAAGGCGCTTCATTCTCAGGTTCTAAATTTTACTTTAAGAGAGTATCAATGCAGATAGGCAGAAAAGACTTCAGTCTTATGGAAATGCCGGGTGCTGATCTTAGTTTTGAGAAAACGGATTTTGGTTCAGGTGCCATAGACTTTAACACAACAAGATGTAATGTGCTCAGTCTGCAATCATGTCACCTGGATCACTATGTAGATCTCAGGATAGCAGGTGCTAAAGAACTCGACCTTTCTGACTCTATCGTCAGGGATATAATAGACCTTGAGCCGTATAATGCTGATGTATCTATTGATATAATTAATATGTCTGGCATGCGCCTTCTGGGTAAACTCTATATTGACTGGTCGAAGAATAACTGTAAGCGATCTATAATGATGCAGGAAAATACTTCTATCAGGCAGAAGGCTGAGCAGTTCAGGATATTAAAAGAGAATTTTAATGTTACAGGTAAATATGATGACGAGGATCTCGCATATATTATGTTTAAGAGGCTTGAATCAAAAGCCGGACTGGAAGAGGCAAAATTAAACAGGAAAGGTCTAAAGATGACAGGACCCTATCTCTCCTATATATCACGATGGTTAATCTTTGATGCTGCCGGTCAGTATGCAACTAACCCTGTGCGTGTACTTGTTTCTATGGTTGTATCTTATGTGTTCTTCAGCCTGATGTTTATCTTCCAGATGATTTTTACCAGGGCTGATATTGTTGCATCTGTCGATGATCAACTGTCGCTGGTAGCAAAAGCTTTCTATCATAGTGCCATAACTTTTCTTACAATAGGATATGGCGACCATTTCCCGTATGGCTCCATAAGGTGGATGTCCGGACTGGAAGGATTTGTGGGCTTATTCCTTATGTCTTACTTTACAGTAGCCTTTGTAAGGAAGATATTAAGATAGGAGCAGGGTGGCGTTTATTTCTAATAACGCGAACGAAGCGGGCAAATAACCAATTTCCCTTATTCCATCTCGGCTTGCAGGGCAGCCATCTTAATAGCTGTTATTGCTGCTTCATCGCCTTTATTTCCGAGTTTACCACCGGCCCTGTCAATAGCCTGCTGCTTTGTACTGGTAGTAAGAACTCCAAAAATAAATGGAATATTATATTCCAGATTAAGTGATGCAATACCCTGGGTAACACCCTGGCATACATAGGTAAAGTGGGGTGTCTCCCCCTGTATTACGCAGCCCAGGCATATAACACCGTCTACATCATCATATTCTGCAAAAAATTGTCCGGCCAGGGCTAATTCAAAACTACCCGGGACATGCTTTATAACAATATTATCATTTAAGACACCATGTTTTTTGAGTGTGCTTACTGCACCATCAAGAAGCGACCATGTAATATCACTATTCCAGTCAGATACAACAATTCCGAATCGCATTTCATTGGCCGACGGAATACTTTCAGGGTCGTATGATGATAGGTTTGCTGTAGACATTGTAATTATTTTACCCTGGCAATATATTTCTGAATGTTATTTCCCTCATTACTATCTGGATATTCTTCCTGGATTTTAGTATACATCTCAAGTGCTTTTTCATTATTTCCTTCGAGCTCGTATACCTGACCTGCCTTTAAGAGATAGATGGGATTATAAAAGTCGTTCTCGCTAAAATTTATTGCCTTTAAATAAAACTCAATTCCCTTGTCTGTATCTCCAAGCTCAATATATGCATCTCCGGTACATCCCAGAGCAAGTGGCGAGATTGCTTCATCATTTTTTTTGAATTTTCCAAGGTAGTTGATAGCCTCCTCAAATTCACCTGCCTGAAGAAAACATACTCCTGCATAGTAATTAGCCAGGTTGCCAGGCTTTGTAGACTTATATTCTTTTGCTATATCAATAAATCCCATATAGTTACCATCGCCATACAGGGCCAGGTTAACAGAGTCTTTGCTAAAATATTCTTCTGCGACAAACATCTGTGAAAGGGCATCATCAGACTTATTGTTTATTCTCATTCTTACTAGCCAGAATGCACCTACTATAACAACAACTACAGCCAGTCCATAAAGAAGTTGCATATAGTTATCCTCAATAAATTGTTCGGTTTTAGATAATGTTTGTTCTACATTATCAAATCCTTTTGCTTCCGACTGCTTTTTTTTCTTTGCCATTTTTCTTACTCTTATATATTAAGCCCCTAAGGCCTTTTTTTTAACTTCGCAAAAGTAAGCTTTTTCGGCATTTATTGAAACATTTAATTCAAAAAATAAATACATCCTGTTCGCTGATCAAAGATACTGTCAGACAATACTTTAAAAAATAAAGTTTTCAGGGTAGATAGTTTTGCTAATTTTGTAAAAAACAGAACCTTATTTTTACGATGTACCTGAGCAAACTTAAACTAACTAATTTTAAGAATTACAGCGAATCAGATATCGATTTCTCTTCGAAGATAAATTGTTTTGTTGGCGATAATGGCGTTGGTAAGACAAATATTCTGGATGCAATTCATTACCTGTCGCTTACCAAGAGCTATTTTACAAATATCGATAGCAATTGTATTAAACATGGTGAGGATTATTTCCTTATTAAGGGAATTTTTACCTCCAACGCCGGTGACGAGGATGTTTATTGCGGTTTTCAGAGAAATAAAAGAAAGGTTTTTAAGCATAGTAATAAGGAATACTCGAGAATGTCAGAGCATATAGGTAAATATCCTGTTGTAATGATTTCGCCTGCCGACAGTTCTATAATAGAGGGAGGCAGTGAAGAAAGGCGTAAATTTATAAATGGAGTTATTTCGCAGTACGACAGGAGTTATCTTGAGGCTGTTATGCGTTATAATAAGGCACTTAAGAATAGAAATATCCTTTTAAAAAAATATGCTCAGAATAAGAAATATGACAGGGAGATGCTCGGGCTTTGGGAACAGCAGATGATTCCTTCGGCTAAACAGATTCATAAGGCAAGGACAGAATTTGTAAAGGAGCTTATTCCTGTTTTCCAGGAGTATTACACGCATATATCGGGAGGTAGGGAGAAGGTAAGGCTGACTTACAGGTCTCAATTAAATAAGATGTCTTTTGAAGAAAACCTGGAGCAGTCGTTCGATAAGGATTGTATTCTTCAGTACACTACCACCGGTGTTCACCGTGATGATCTAAGCCTGGAAATGGAAGATTATCCTATCAGAGAGCTTGGCTCACAGGGACAGCAAAAGTCGTATATGGTAGCACTGAAGCTGGCTAAATTCGATTATATAAGAAATAAGGGCAGGGTAATTCCCGTACTTCTGATGGATGATGTGTTTGATAAATTTGATGCCAGGAGGGTGGAAAAAATTATTGAGCTGGTTGCAGATAAAAAATTCGGACAGATATTTATTACAGATACTCACAGAGACAGGTTAAACCTGATACTTTCAGGTTCAGACGTCGATTATAAGTTATTTAGGATAGATGCCGGTGTAGAGGAGATAATCACTAACGGAAAAAGTTAAGATTAATATGAGGCGAAAAAAAACCATGTCGATGGCTGATGTTCTCAAAGAATATAAGAAGGAGATGAATATCGAGAACAAGCTTAAGGAAGTAGAATTAATAAACTCGTGGGAGGAGATAGCAGGTAAAGCTATTGCCAGGCGTACAACAAAAGTATTTGTCAGGGATAGTACCCTGGTAATTTACCTGAACTCAT
This sequence comes from uncultured Rikenellaceae bacterium, assembly GCA_964634565.1. Taxonomy (GTDB): domain Bacteria; phylum Bacteroidota; class Bacteroidia; order Bacteroidales; family VadinHA17; genus JAUVKT01. The sequence continues at coordinate 20,185 of CAZWLP010000023.1, forward strand.
CAGTCGTCAGAAATGAGCTTCTTATGATTCGTGAGTCGCTTATTCAGAGAATGAATGAGCTGGCCGGGGAACAATTTATTACTTCTGTGGAATTAAGATAGTTCCTGAATTCTGCCGGTCAGGCATAAAACCTTTCAAAACCCGAAAAGAAGAATGATGATTCAATCTTTGCATTTTCATAGCTGTCTGAGCCGTGAATTGCATTCATTTGAAGCGATGATGCGAATAGTTTCCTGATCGTTCCTTCTTCTGCTTTTTCCGGGTCAGTGCTGCCAATTAGTTTTCTGAATTCCTCAACAGCATTATCATTTTTCAGGATAAGTGCTACTATTGGCCCCGATATCATAAATTCACATAGATCATTAAAAAAGGGTTTGTCTTTGTGAATGCTGTAAAAAGATTGTGCCTGTGCTTTTGTCATCCTGACCATTTTCATAGCTGATATCCTGAATCCGGCTTCATTTACCATAGCCAGTATAGGTCCGGTTTTTTTATTTTTTACTGCATTGGGCTTAATAATTGCAAAAGTAAAATCGTTGTTCATAGTGGGCAGGTTTAGACAGATACTATATTTTCATATCTTTGTATTTCAATTTTTGCATATGAGAAAAAGTACGGGTAAATATATAAAAGAATTATCGGAATTTCTGACGGCATCAGAAAATATATCTCTGGTATGTCACACTAATCCCGATGGTGATGCTATAGGATCTATGCTGGGTTTATATCATTACCTGACACAGAAGGGAAAGGATTGCCATATGGTATCTCCTTCACCTCTGCCAGAATTCCTTTTATGGATTAAGGGGGCTGATGAGATTATTGTTTACAGCGATAACCGGGAAGAAGCTGAAAAACAGTTCAGAAAATCTGATTTGCTTGTGATGCTCGATTTTAATCATCCGGCAAGACTGGGGAGGCTTAAATTTATTGATGATTATAGTTTTGAGCGAAAAATTTTAATTGATCATCATCCAGGGCCTGAAGTTAAAGCCGACCTGGTTATTTCAGAACCAAAATTCAGTTCGACTGCCGAACTGGTTTATGATCTGATTACCCATATTGAAGGCAAGGATTTTATTTATAAAGCATTCTCAGATGCAATTTATGTAGGTATGATGACCGATACGGGCAATTTTAGTTTCGGAACCTATGATGGGGAGACTTTACGCATTGTATCGACTATGCTTGATAACGGACTGAAGAAGGGTGATATTACCGACCTGGTTTATGATAATTTTACTGCCGACAGAATGAGGCTTAAAGGCTTTGCTCTTAGTGAGAGGATGGTCGTTTTACCTGAATTCAGGACAGCTTACATATATCTGTCAAAAGAAGACCTTAAAAGGTTTAACCATAAAGTGGGTGATACAGAGGGTTTTGTTAATATGCCACTTTCAATACGTAATATCAGCGTGTCGGTCCTGTTTATCGAAAAAGATGATCATATTAAACTTTCCCTAAGATCAAAAGGAGATTTTTCTGTTAATGATTTTTCCAGAAAATATTTTAAAGGCGGAGGGCATCAAAATGCTGCAGGGGGAAAGTCGCAACTGGGCTTGAAGGAGAGTATAAAATACTTTGAGACTCTACTGCCACTTATTAAGTTTTAGTTCAGCCTTATGAAGAATGGCAGATATATTATCCTGATCTTATTTGTTCTTGGCTCAGCCTTTGTGGTTTCAGGGTGCAGAAGTAATAAGGGAAGCGACACTAAGATCAGTCTCTCACAAGATCAACTCGTAAATATTAATCGTGAGCTGGTAATAAAGGAAAGAGAAAGGATTGAGAGTTATATTAAGAGAAAAGGTCTTGATATGAAGATGACTGATGCAGGTATATGGTACTCTATTTCTAAGAATGGTGAAGGAGATATTATTAAGGGGGGTGACAGGGTGAGATTGAAATACACCTGCAGTTTGCTGGATGGTACAAAATGTTATTCTTCAGAGCAGGATGGGGATCTTATTGTTGTAATTGGTAAATCTGATATCCCTTCGGGACTTGATGAAGCTCTTAGATTTTTAAAAAAAGGTGCTGAGGCAATAATTATCTTGCCGAGTAATCTGGCTTTCGGACTGATAGGTGACGGAGATATGATTCCGGCCAGGTCAGCCTTAATCTATGAAATAATGGTGTTACCGTAATAAGTAGTATTTTAGCATGATTTTTGATAAAATGAATAAAACAAAGATAGTATGAAAAGACCTATTTATTTAAAGATAATGATGTTGCTGATTGCTCCTGTGCTGCTTACTTTATCGTGTAAGGAAGATCCCGATTGGGAAGCCAGGGAGATCGAGCAGATCGAGGATTTTTTAGCTAAGCAGGATATGGTAATTAGCCCTAAGCCAGATGGTCTTTATTATAAAGATGTAGTTATTGGAACAGGTGATGTAGCCCAGGCTTATGATACAGTTGAAATAAGATATTCCGGTTTTTTTCTTAGTGGAATTAAGTTTGACAGTAATTTAACTTATCCTGATCCTCTCAGGTTTGTATTATGGGATAATAGTTATGTTTCACTTATCGATGGATTCCATGACGCCGTATCATATATGAAGGAGGGGGGAGAAGCTTTTGTAATACTTCCAAGCTGGTTGGCCTATGGATCGGGAGGTAGTGGAAATATACCCGGATATACTCCTATAATATTTGAGCTGGAGCTGGTAAAAATTGACAGAGGTCCGGGAATAAAATAACTTAATAGTAATAAGAAATAAAGGGTGCTTTATACGTAAGCACCCTTTTTTTTGTATCAGTTTTGTTCTTAGCGGAATATCTTATCGAGTGTAATATTCTTTTCCACAAAGAAATCGACATATTTTTGCCAGTCATTCTGAATGAAATTATTTATAAGTTCTTCTGCCTCCTGCATGGCTTTTAATCCATCCTCAAGCGACTGATTTTCGGCTTCAGTCAGGATGTCACTGGCGCTGTAGAGTACATTGATCCCGAACATCCTTTGACCTATACCCTCCCTGCGATTGGATAATATTTTGAACAGTCTGGTATATTCCTTATTTACAGCATTATAAGCTGCCTTATGTTCTCCTGCGAAGTCCATATCTTCAGATACCAGTTCATCCATCTTCGTAAGCCGGGTTCTGAACCCTGAGAATGTGCTGTATGTCTCGTTATAAGCTTTTACCTTTTCCTGGATATCAGCTGCTCTTTTCAGGTTAGCCATAATAGCCTCAATATTCGGTTCGGGCATTCTCGGATCCTTAAGTACTTCAGCTGTAACTGCAGCGCTATTGTCGTTAATTGAAGCAACAAGTTTATATTCTCCGGGAAGCACCCGGGCACCTCTTCTATATCTGAAGTAATTACCTCTTTGTTGTGTCTGGCTCTGAATCATACCTGGTATTTCCGGGGGGTCCATATCAAAGTTCCAGTAAACCCTGTTGATACCTTTTTCCACATCATATTCCAGCTTACGAATGAGTTTATTATCAGAATTGAAAATTTCAATTTTTAATTTATCTTCTGAACCATCTTTCGAGTAGAAAGTTATTGGCACAGCAACGCGGCGATTGGCACCCATAAAGAAAGCATCTGCGCGATAATAATAACCGGGCAGATTCTTTGTCTGAGCCATTACTGATGTTGGAGGATCAAACAGAATAAGGTCATTTTTCAGGATATCAGTTCCCTCCCCAGCTATCTTTCTTAAAGGTCTTATATCATCAAGAACCCAGATTGACCTTCCAAAAGTTCCTATTACCAGGTCGTGTTCTCTGGGATGTATTATCATATCATAGGTTGAAACAGTAGGGTATCCTTCGGTCCACTTATTCCATGTTCTGGCACCATCGAAGCTTACATAAAGTCCATATTCAGTACCTGCAAACATCAGATTTTTTTCAATAGGATCCTGGACGAATGATAGCATATATCCCCAAACATCGTTATCGTCTATTATTCTTGTCCATGATTTTCCGTAGTTGCTTGTTTTGAACAGGTAGGCAGAATAATCTCCCTGGCGGTAATTGTTTACAACCACAAATGCTTCGCCTTGTGTAGTTGGTGAAAGCTTTATCTGCGACACCCATGCCCCGGCCGGCATCTCCTTAATTGCAGAAGTTACTTCTGTCCAGTTCTGTCCTCCATCCATGGTAAGATGAACCTTCCCATCATCAGTGCCGGCCCAGATAACACCTTTCTGTAACTTACTGGGGCTTATTGCCAGGATGGTACAATGATTTTCTGCACCCGTTGCATCTATTGTAAGACCACCACTCTGGTCCTGCTTTAATTTATCAGGATTATTTGATGTCAGGTCAGGAGATATTTTCTCCCAGCTATCACCTCTGTTTGTACTTTTATGTACAAACTGGCTTCCAAAGTATATGGTATTATCGTCAAATGGATCCTGGGCAATAGCAGCGTTCCAGTTAAACCTCAGTCTTTCACTTTTTTCTCCCTGTGGCCTTATGCTTTTGCCTTCTCCTGTAAGCAGGTCAATTCTCCTTACTGATCCACCCTGGGATTGAGCGTAGCAATACCTGGGATCGTTTGGTACAGGAACAGCATCAAAGCCATCGCCCCCAATAAGAAAATCCCAGAATTCGTTTATAATGCCTCCGTTATGCCAGGTATAGGCCGGACCTCTCCAACTCCCGTTGTCCTGCATACCTCCGTAAATATTGTATGGTGTCTCCATATCTACATCTATATGATAAAACTGTCCGACCGGAAGGTTTGTAATATGCCTCCAGGTCTTTCCCTGGTCGTAAGTAATAGCCATGCCTCCGTCATTTCCTTCTATCATGTGCCTGGAATTATTGGGGTTTATCCACCAGGCATGGTGGTCGAGATGCACAGATTCGCCTATCCTGTAAGGGAAAGTAAGCGCCCCGTCTTCACTCATATTGATGCCTGAGAATAGAGTAAACACCCTGTTTTCGTTAGCCGGGTCAACATGTATCTCGGCGTAGTAAAACGGCCTTGAACCTATGTCCTTTTCGCCTCTTTTGCTCCATGATGCTCCTCCGTCTTCAGATCTGTATATGGCATTTGTCTTTGATTCAACATAGGCATATACAATTTCCGGTTTATTTCGGGCTATTGCTAAACCTACCCGTCCAATCTCATCAGGTAAACCATTGCTTAACCTGGTAAAGCTCTCGCCACCATCGTTTGTAAGATATATTCCTGATCCCTCACCACCTGAGTTAAAAAACCATGGCCATCTTTGATGATTCCACATCCCGACAAGGAGTTTATCAGGGTTTTCAGGATCCATTACCATATCCCCGACTCCTGTTGTTTCATTCTTATATAATATCTGCTTCCATGTTTTGCCACCATCGGTAGTCTTGTAAACCCCTCTTTCTTTGTTTGGTGCCCAGGGACTGCCGATTGCTCCCACATATACTATATCACTGTTATTGGGATTAACAATTATTCTATGGATATGTCTTGTTGCTTCGAGTCCCGTTAATTTCCATGTCTTGCCGCCATCAAGACTTTTATATATACCGTAGCCTCCTGTAAGACTGTTACGGGGGTTTCCTTCGCCAGTGCCTGCCCATATTATATCAGGGCGTTGGGGGTCTATTGCAAGAGCTCCGATAGATGCAACTTTCTGATCATCAAATATTGGCTTAAACTCTATTCCCCCACTTGTTGTCTCCCATAAGCCGCCGGATGCTGTTCCGATATAAAAATGCTCTGTATTAATTGGGTGTACTGCTATTGCTGTAACCCTTCCACTCATCCCTGCCGGACCAATATTTCTCGGAGTCATGCCGTGAAAGATTGTCATGTCTACTGACTGTGCTCTTAATGCCATAACCAGTACCAGAAGTAAAAGTGAAATTGATAGTTTCTTAGTATTCATTATAGATGATTTTTAGATTCATGAGCAAGATATTAAAAAGATATAAGCAATGATTGGGTGAGCCGCCTGTTTAAAAATATATCAGAGGAAAATTAATTTCCTATGATAAATATGGCCGGGCGCTTATTGATAACAGGAACCTTTGATCTCCATACCTTTATCCTGTCGGTCTTAATAAACTCACTTTCCATAGTGATATCAACAGCAATACATAGATTGGTTTCAGGATTACAGCCTGTAAGTATATCTTCCAGGAGCTTCTGATTTCTATATGGTGCTTCGATAATAATTTGTGAAATTCCAGATCTGGCTTCCTTTTCAAGTTCTTTTATTGCTTTTAACCTTTCTTCTCTTTTTATTGGAATATATCCCTTGAATGAAAATTGCTGTCCGTTCATTCCGGATGCTATAAGAGCCAGGAGTATCGATGAAGGCCCCGTGAGTGGAACCACACGAATAGATTTTTTATGAGCAAGCCTTACTAATGGTGCTCCGGGGTCGGCTATGCAGGGCAGTCCGGCCTCACTCATCAGTCCAATATCCCTGCCGGATTCCAGATTTGAGAGATAAGTTTCAAGTATTGTATTATTAGTATGTTCGTTGAGGATATAGAATTCACTGTCGTCAATGGGAAAATTCTTATCGATTAGTCTCAGAAACCTTCTGGCACTCCTTAAGTCCTCAACAATAAAGAGTCTTAGGCCGGTAATAGAGAGTATAACATCTTCCGGTATTACATGTGTGTACTTTTCAGTTCCAAGTGTTACCGGTATAAGGTAAAGGGTTCCTTTCACGATTTTCTTTTGGGTAAAAATAATAATTTATTTACCCGGTGGCTATAATTATAACATTACTTAATTTTTTTTTGTTTATTTAAGAGACTAAACTAAATGCTTTGAGAGTAACATTCTTAGGAACAGGAACCTCACAGGGAGTTCCGGTAATAGCTTGTAGTTGCAGTAGCTGCAGGTCTTCAGATCCAAAGGATAAGAGACTGAGGTCTTCTGTTATTATAGAAGACAGGGGACGGGTATATGTAATTGATGCCGGTCCTGATTTCAGGCAGCAGATGCTGAGAGAAGATGTTCAGAACCTGGATGCAATATTAATTACGCACGAACATAAGGATCATATCGGGGGGATGGATGATGTCCGTGCCTTCAATTTCAAGAACAGGAAGTCTATGGATGTTTACTGCGATTGCAGGGTTGAATCGGCTATAAAACTGGCTTATCCCTATGTTTTTGATTCTAAGGGATATCCCGGAGCACCCAGAATGGATATTCATATTATAGGCGACCACTCTTTCGATCTCTATGGAAGGGAAATAATACCTGTAAGAGTACTCCATAAGGATCTTCCTGTCTATGGATTCAGGATCGGAGGCTTTACATATATTACCGATGCAAATAAAATATCATCTGGCAGTATGGCGCTTATTAAAGGAACTGATTATCTGGTAATAAATGCGCTGAGGAAACAAAAGCACCCATCACACTTTAGTCTTGACCAGGCACTTGAAATTATCGCTGATATTAAACCTCATAAAGCATATATTACTCATATAGGACACGATATGGGTCCATATTCTGAAGTTTCAACTGAATTACCTGAAAATGTGGAGCTTGCTTATGATGGTCTGTCTTTTACAGTCTGAGATTAAAGTGGCTTACTAATACCTTTTTTTATTATAGCTTTTCTTAAGTTTCTTCTGATATGAGTTCGAAAAGAAGTATTTATTTCTTCCGAGATTTGATTGGCTGACATGCGAACTTTTTTTACGCTTCTTTGCATAGGGGTTCTGCCTGGAAGTTGCACAGCCAGTCATTAATATCGCCAACAATACTATTGATAAGTACTTTAGAAACTTCATAAAATTTGACTGTCGTTTTGTTAAGTTTGCTTAGAGACTTAAAAGTAATATATTTTTAATAATAATAAAACTATAAAGCGTTTACGTAATATATTTGAAAATGTTGCTCTCAGCATTTATATATTTGCAGCTGAGAGCAAATAAGATTAAATTGCACGATCAAATTTTAGCATTATTTGTAATGATTAACAGACTGGTTTATACTGTATTTATACTGATATTTTTTATTTATCCATATGACCTGGGTGCTCAGGAACTTGATAATATCGGATTATCAACATCTGAGGGCTTAATTCTTCAGCGACTTATTTTATCTGATTCGGGTCAGATTGATCTTAAGTATCCGCAACCATTGTTCAGTTTTGAGTTAAATGGCAAATACAGACAATCCGATGATGTTAATGCCAGCCTGAACGGCACTCGTTTTGTACTCGATTATGAAGAGTCACTGAAAGTTACTTTTATTTCATATGGAGGATATCACCCGGGATGGAGGGGGGAGATTATTTTTGAAAATGAAGGATTTGATACTCTTGTAATTTCTAATGTACTGCCATTTGGGGAGAATCCTGAGAATGTTTTTATAAGCGCAGATGGAGAGCCCGGCTTAGCAAGAGCCTGGTTGCACAGGCCCGGATATCTACCTGTAAGGGTTATTTTGCCTGATAACGCATGGGAAGCCGGATATGCATCATTTAATGTTGATGGTAATATCTCCTGCTGTGCTCTTATTAGAAGAGGTTTGGGCGAAGATGTAATTAAATCTCGTTATAGTACAAAATTGCCTCCCAGGACCAAGGTGTCATTTTCTTTTTACGGTGAGATTTTCAAAGGACCATGGCAGGAAGGCCTTCGAAAGGTTTTCAGGGAAAGGTACTTATATGATCTTTATGAGTTTGATAACCAGCTATATGAAAGGGAGGACCTGGACTGGATCAGGTCGAGTTATCTGATAGCTTTACAATTTGCATGGGATAAGACTTTTTATGATCGCTTCGAAGGAAAATATAAATACGCTTCTTTTCTGTCTGAAGCAAACAGGCAGTTCGGCCATCTCGATGTTTTTGGAATATGGCCCACCTGGCCCAGGCTGGGTGTTGACAGAAGAAATCAGTGGGATCTATATAATGATTTACCGGGAGGTACAGGGCAACTGAGAAGCTTTGCAAGGTTATCAAGGCAATATAATACGCGCTTTTTTATATCCATTAATCCCTGGGATAAAAGTACAAGAAATGAGGATCAGCTAAGCGGAATGGCTCGCTTAATCGGAGATATCGAAGCCGATGGTGTTGTTCTCGATACAAGGGGTAGCTCAAGTTACGAACTTCAGGAAAGTGCTGATAAGGTTCGCAGGGGTGTTGTTATGTATAGTGAAGGAATGCCTGTAGTTAAGGATATGCCGGATATTGTATCAGGTCGTGTACATAATGCAATTTTTCTTTCACCGGAATTAAATCTTAACAGATTAATAAAACCGGAATTTGCAATCTTCAGGGTATGTGATGTTGGCCAGGCACCATTACACAGAGAAATTGCTATATCCTTTTTTAATGGAAACGGAACCGAGTTAAATCTTTTCAGGCCTGGTCGTGATTTTCAGGTGCAGAAGGATTACGATTTCCTGGCATCTACAACTATGATACTAAGGGAAAATTCGGAAGTATTCAGCGATACAACATGGACTCCTCTTATTGATACCAGAAAAGATAATGTGCTTGTTAATAGATGGGGTAGTGCTGATAAGATTATATATACGGTTCTTACAATGGATCCTTCAGGTATAGATGAACCTGTATTTGAGGTTGATAACAGTATTAAGCATCATTATGTAAGTTTGTGGAATTCATCAGAACTGAGTCCCCTTAAAAGAGGTAATAAGCTTTTAATAAAAGTAAGCACCTTACCCTTTAGTAAGGTCTATAGCGGAACAAGACTTGAAGGCTCGGTCGACTGTATTGCAAGGTTTGAAAAGATTCTTGATACCAGAATTTCTAATGATACTCTGATTGTAATATCAAAGACAGAAGGAGATTTAGAAATTTATAAAGGCTCACCTTCTTACCAGACCGAAAAGCTTGAGTTCAGGCTTAAGAATGATACTGCAATTTATTTAGCCGATATTTTCGGAGATTATGAGGGAAAGGTTGTTATAAAATTGCTTAATAATGGTCTTCTGGATGATGTTAATATTGTAAGGCGAAGTGGTGGAATTCCCTGGCTTATATCAAAGTTTGAAAAGACTGAACTGGCGAATAGAATTCCAAAAGATATGGTACTGGTTCCGGGAACAACTCTTAATTATTCTGTAGAGGCAAACGAGAATTTTATTCCCCATCCTGAAAGGCAGAGGAGAGAGGTAAAGATTGATTCATTCCTGATTGATAAATATCCTGTAACAAACCTCGACTATCATAAGTTTGTAATGGAGACCGCTTATTATCCCAATGATACCCTGAATTATCTGCGTCACTGGAATAATGGAGTGTACAGGCAGGGTCAGGAGAATTATCCTGTTGTATATATTTGTTATGAAGATGCAATGGCTTATGCCGAATGGGCAGGAAAGAGGCTGCCAACGGAGCATGAATGGCAACTGGCTGCACAGGGTACAGATGGTAGAATATGGCCGTGGGGAAACGAATTTCATGGCACCAAATGCAATAATTCCTTTAACCGGGCGACTCCTGTAGATGCCTTTTCTAAAGGAGGGAGTACATACGGTGTATTCGATATGGTTGGAAACGTCTGGCAGATTACCGGTGATATTTACTCTAATGGCAGTAATTATTTTAATATAATCAGGGGTGGAAGTTTTTATAAGCCGGATTCCAGCTGGTGGTATGTTGAGGGAGGACCACAGCCTCTTACCAAAACACAGATGCTACTGCTTGTTTCTCCGGGTTTTGACCGCAACTCTACGATTGGGTTCAGGTGCGTAAAGGATATTGTTAAGTAAAGCCGGCAGATTAGATTGTTCCTGCGCCATCGCCTGTATCAGTTCTGTAGAAATCGGCTTTCAGTCCGGTGACTTCCATATATTTCCGGCTAAGCAGCCTGATAAATTCATCTGTTTTACTTTCTTCCACAAGGTTTACGGTACATCCACCAAAGCCTGCTCCCGTCATCCTGCTGCCAATCGTTCCATCGATCTTCCTGGCTTCGTATACCAGTGTGTCCAGCTCTGGACCTGTTACATCGTAATCGTTTTTCAGTGAATCATGAGATTGGTTCATCAGCTCTCCAAAACGTATAAGATCTTTATTATAAAGTGCATTAACGGCTTCAAGGACACGATTATTTTCAGTAATAATGTGCCTGGCTCTTTTATAAACTGTCTGATCGTCGATGCATTCTTCAATAATATCAAGATCATTAACAGATAGCTGACTCAGGTGATCAATAGCCCTGACCGATGAAACCAATTTAACTGCCATCTCACATTGAGCCCTTCGTTCGTTGTATTTTGAGTCTGTTAATGCTCTTTTCTTATTGGTATTCGCGATTATCAGGCTATAGTTTTTAAGCTCAATCGGGACATTTCTGTACTCAAGTGTATCGCAGTTAAGGAAGATAGCATTGTCTTTTTTACCGAAGCCTACTGCAAACTGGTCCATAATGCCACAGTTTATACCAACAAAATTGTTCTCGGCATTTTGCGACATCTTTACCATCTCAAGCATGTTGATACCGGCGTTAAATAACCTGTTAATAGCAATAGCTGTCACCATTTCAATCGATGCAGAAGATGAGAGACCAGCACCATTGGGAATATTGCCCGAGTAAAGCAGATCTATGCCACTTATTTTTACTCCCCTCTTGGTAAATTCTTCTATTACCCCAAGAGGGTAATTTACCCATTCGCCTTCAGTATCTTTTTTGATCTTATTAATGCTAATATCAAGACTATAATCAAAGTTCAGGCTACGCAGTTTTATTATTCCTGAATTATTTGCAGAGGCGGCCAGGTATGTTCCATAGGTGAGGGCACAGGGAAGCACAAAGCCCATATTATAGTCGGTATGTTCACCGATCAGGTTAACCCTGCCGGGAGAAAAAAAGAAAACAGGATTACCAGTCCTGTTTCCGAATAAATTAAAATATTTTTCTTTTAATGTCTTTACCATTTAAACCTTGATTTTCTTCTCAATTTCAGCTATCTGATGTCTGAAATGTTTATCAGTATCAATCAGGTTATTTACAGTCTTGCAGGCATGCAGAACGGTTGCGTGGTCTTTACCCCCAATCTGAGCGCCTATGCTTGCCAGTGATGATTTTGTCATATTCTTACTGAAGAACATGGATACCTGCCTGGCCTGAACTATCTCCCTTTTTCTGGTCTTACTTTGCATAAGGTCAATAGGAATCCTGTAGTAATCACAAACAATCTTCTGGATATAGTCGATAGTAATTTCTCTTGATGTATGCTTAACCAGCTTATCTATCATCTGCCTGGCTAGTTCCAGTGTAATTTCTTTTCTGTTAAGCGTAGACTGTGCATAAAGAGAAATCAATACTGCTTCAAGTTCGCGTATATTATTAGTAATATTTGTAGCCAGGTATTCAAAAATATCATCGTGAAGCTCTATGCCGTCATTATAGGCTTTCTTCTTAAGAATAGCCAGCCTTGTTTCAAAATCAGGTTTCTGAAGATCTGCAAGCAATCCCCACTTAAATCTTGATAAAAGCCTTTGTTCCATACCCTGTAATTCTATTGGCGGCCTGTCGCATGTAAGTATAAGCTGCTTTCCACTTTGATGCAGGTGATTAAAGATATGGAAGAAAGTGTCCTGGGTCTTTTCTTTACCCGCAAACTCCTGTACATCATCAAGCACTAATACGTCGATCATCTGATAGAAGTGCAGGAAGTCGTTCTTGTTATTATTTCTGATAGACTCTACAAATTGTGTCTGGAACTTATTAGCATTAACATACAGAACTATCTTGTCAGGAAACTGCTCCTTTACCTGTATTCCGATAGCCTGTGCCAGGTGTGTTTTTCCCAGTCCTGAATCTCCATAGATCATAAGTGGGTTAAAGGCAGTACCACCAGGATTATTTCCCACTGCCATTCCTGCCGAACGTGCAAGTCTGTTGCAATCGCCTTCAATATAGTTCTGAAATGAATAATCCGGATTAAGTTTAGGATCAAAATGAACTTTTTTGATACCAGGAATTATAAATGGATTCTTAATCGAGGCATTTGCCGATTCTATTGGTACAGAAACAGGCCTGTTAGTTAATTCAGCTTTATTTCTGGATGGGTATTTTACAGTGTAGGGCTTACCATTTGAGAACTGAGTGTTCTCCATAACCACATTGTATTCGAGTTTTGCATCATTTCCCAGTTCTCTTCTGATCGTCTTTCTCAATACATCTATATATTGCTCTTCAAGATATTCGTAAAAAAATGGGCTGGGTACCTGAATGGTAAGAATATTGTTGTTAAGCTTAAGTGGAACAATTGGTTCAAACCAGGTTTTAAAACTTATTGATGGAATGATGTCTTTAATAATTTGCAGACAATTATCCCATACGTCAATATGCGTTTTATTCATTTAGATTAGTGGTTAATACGTTCTACAAGTCGATTTGAGCCAGGTTTAAAACCTGACACAATATTTGTAAAAAAAAATGTTAAAAAAAAAATTTTTTTTACTTGATTTTC
>CAZWLP010000024.1:0-33195 GCA_964634565.1 uncultured Rikenellaceae bacterium
GAGCACTTTAGCCACTGTCAATTTTCGATGGGAAGGCGCACCGGATTGGGATAAGTCAGAAGACCTGCCTGTGACAGGAGAAATCCTAAGCTTTCGGGATAAAGGCGTTGGTATTATACCTCACTTTGTTTCCTGCTTGCGATAAGTAGTGTTAAACAAAAACTAATCAAAATGAAGAAGATTATCTATTCGATGACTGGTCTGTCGTTTGCTATGCCTTATTTCGGCAATAAGGTAGATTACAGGATTGAAGCGACCGGCAGTTATTTCAAAACTAAACTGGCCGAAACAAAAAAAATATTGCTCATTATTACACTTTTGTCCGGTGTAGCTTTCCCTTCTGTTTATGCTCAGGAAAATCTTTTTTTAGTAGGTGATACAGTTGAGATTGGCGAGGTGCTAATTTCTCCGTCAGTCCCGGAAGGTTCATCAGGTTATAAGGTTTTATATATTGATAATGATATGCTGAACTCTGCTGTATCTGCTTCAATTGCATCTGCCCTTAATATTAATACTCCTTTATATATTAAGTCATATGGGGCAGGCGGAACTGCTACCTCTTCATTCCGAGGCATGGGACCCAACCATACGCAGATAGTATGGGAAGGAATGCGGATTGATAACCCTATGACAGGTCAGACCGATCTGTCTACTATGATGACTGCTCTTATTGACAATATTGCAATATATAATGGTGGTACACCCATGGGCTTCGGAAACAGGGGCCCCGGAGGTACAGTATCCTTTCAAAGTAAGCCTGTGTGGGGCGATCGTATTAGCGCAGAATATACCCAGAATATAGGAAGCTTTTCAAATTATATGGAAACAGTTGATATAACTGCAGGAAAGAATAATATTAATTACAGACTCAGGGCATACCTTCAGGACAATAAAAATGATTATAAGTATTTTGATCAATCAGGTGATAATATGGATGTACTTAACAGGGAAGGAGCAGCTTTTAAAACCCGCGGGATGCTTCATGAGATAAACTATAAAAATAAGACAGTGGTTTATGGAGCAAGATTGTGGTATAATTTTTCAGACAGGGATTTACCGGGATCTGTCGCTTATCAAACTGTAGCGGGAAACGAACAGCAAACAGACGAGTCTATAAGAGGTATTATTTCATTCCATAATTATAAAAAGAAAGGTGACCTGGAAGGGCAGCTGGGTTATTCTTCGGATTGGATGCATTATACAAACAAATCTTTTTTAATAAACTCTCGTAACCAGGTAAAAGCTATTAATGCCAGGTTGTCCGGGATATACAGATTTTCGGAAAGTTCTATATTGAAATTAGGATTTGATTACAGATCAACCGGAGTGAATACAAATAATTATGAACAGGCAACTGATCGTAAGCAGACTGCTTTTGAAATAAACTATTCTTATCTTATAAGAGAAAGACTCGGATTATTTGCTTCTGTAAATCAGGAATTGATGAATGGAGAATTTCTTCGTGTATCACCATCAGCAGGATTTGACTTAAGGATTTTTAAGGGAGGCGATTATCACATAAAAGGAAGTGCAGGCTTATCAAATCATCTGCCAACATTAAATGATTTATTCTGGCTGCCCGGTGGTAATCCTGATCTTCGGACAGAAAAGGCAGGTAATTCTGAAATAACTTTTTCATACAAGGATAAATTATTTAAAATTTTGACGCTTGATGGGAGCATAACCGCTTATAGATCACTGATAGAAGATATGATACTCTGGGTTCCTGTTTCAGATTTTGTCTGGACACCGGAGAATGTAGCAAGGGTGGTTTCTAATGGTTTTGAGATCGATCAGCAGTTAAGCTATTCTGTCGGTAAACACGGATTGAAATTAATCGGGAGTTACTATTATACAGACGTAAGCAGACAGAATGCCCTGACAAGTGAGGATAATACTGTTGGTAAACAACTAATATATGTGCCTAAAAATATGTCTTCATTATCAGTTATTTACAAGTATGAAGAGTTTATGTTTATATGGAGGAGTTCATATACCGGAAAACGCTTTATTACAGAAGATAATAGCGAAAGCCTGCCGTCATACTGGTTAAACAGTGTTTCAATAGAGGATTCATTTAATATTAAGGCGGCTGATTTTGGAGCACGTTTTACTATAAATAACATTTTTGATAAAGATTATCAAAGTGTAGATAGTTATCCTATGCCATGGAGAACATATATGTTTTCAATCTCGATAAAATTCAGTTCAAAATAAATATCATAATCACCGATGTTATCGATTATACATAGAAAGGCTATATTTACATATATGACCACAGGTATAATAAACATGGTTTTTTCCTTGTTGAGACAAATATTTTTCAATTGACTTATTAACTTATGAGAAATAAGTTTATAGTAATTATATTATTTATCTTTTGTATTGATTCAGTAGTATCGCAGATAGTTTATGAGTCTGGATCACCACTGGGATTTAATCCGGATAATAAGAATATTGACTGGTATGACCCGGGATTTTCCCAGGATGACATTGAACAGGTCAGATATGAAGCAAAAACAGGAAAGGGCTTGCTGCGTTTTGCGGTATCCGCCGAACTTGATTTTAATCCCGGAAACTCAGGGCTTATTACCGAACTAAAAGGCGACTTTAATATCTGGCATCTATGTATAACTTCTGAAGGTGCTGCATCGCTTGGTGTAATATTTTCCAGGTTTGAACTCGCGGAAGGAGAGAAAATATTTATTTATGATCCGGGTATGATAAACGTCCTTGGACCTTTTACGGGCAAAAACAACAAGAAATGCGGGATCCTTCCTGTAGTGCCGTTGGAAGGCAGCTATTTAATAATTGAATACATATTCAGGAAGGAGGGAGGTGGGCATATTGAACTTGGCAAGATAAGTCATGATGTCCTGGGCATATTTGGGAAATTGGGCGGAAAAGATGTAGATTTTGGTTCTTCGGGTCCGTGTAATATAGATATTAACTGCGATGAAGGAAGTGACTGGAGCGACGAAAAGAGAGCTGTTGTAAAACTCCTGATCTCCAATACCTACCTCGGTACAGGAACTCTTGTAAATAATACTGGTAATGATAATATACCATATATACTTACAGCCTACCATGTTGTTGGTGACTTATTAGGCGCCAATCAGACAATTGCGATATTTAACTATGAAAGCCCGTGGTGTGATGGACCTGATGGCAGAGTATCAAAATCTATCGCTGGAGCCGACCTGGTAGCAAGTAATGAAGATATAGATTTTACCTTACTTGAATTATCAGTATTTCCCCCTATATTATATAAGCCCTATATGGCAGGATGGGATGTAACTGGAGATATTATTGCAAAACAGACTTGTATTCATCATCCATCGGGAGATGTAAAGAAGATCTCAGTAGATCTTGATAAGCCAATAATATCTACATTCGAGAGTAATTATGAAAACGGGTTCTGGCTAATTCTTCAATGGGATATTGGTACAACTGAGGGAGGATCATCAGGATCACCTTTGTTTAATGATAATCATAAAATAATCGGCACGCTTACGGGAGGAGAAGCAAGATGTGGAAATAGTGTAAACGATTACTATGCAAGGCTTGATATATCTTTTAATATATCATCCAGTAGTCTGTATAGCCTTAAGCCATGGCTTGATAATATTAATATGGGAAAAAATATCATGAGAGGGAGAGACCCCTATGAAATTAACTTTCAATCCTCCGATACTTTATTTAACGAAGCCAGTGGTGAATATTATTTAACAACATACGATGCAGGGGGGAGCGGATTAAGCACAGGTTTTAACAGCGATAGTCTTATTGCCTATGCCGAGAAATTTTATGTTGATTCTGAAAAGGAAGTAACAGATGTATTTTTCTTTCTGGGATCAAGTAATTTTGTTAGTGTTGATGATTCTGTTTCAATATTTATTCTCGACGACAATTTTGGCCCTGGCAATATTATAGCTTCTGAAAAAATATATATTAAAGAGACCACAGATAACTATTTATTGCGTGCGGATTTTTCTAATCCTGTTTCTGTTAATGGTACATTTTATGTTGCTTACCGTAATTGGTATAAAGAGAAAGCCAATGAAGAGTTGCGACAATTTGCTGTATATAACGGCCCTGCCTCATTGTCTGGTAATGATTTTGCATGGTTCAGAGATCAGAACGGATGGTACCCTTTCAGTCAGCATCCATTTATCCCCGGAGATAATACACTAAATATAAAAGCTGTTGTTATTGATAACAGTGCTATTGTTTCGGTTGACAAGAAGTATTTTGAGCCTTATAATATGCTCTTATACCCTAATCCGGTTTCTGATTATTTAAATATTGAATCTGTTGATAATGATATACTGATTCAGTCTGCAACACTATTTGATATGTCAGGGAAAATTATTAATAATTATAGTAGTATTAATCGTAGCAGGGTTACAATTGGTGATTTAAATAATTTAAAACCCGGGATATACTTTATAGAACTAATTGTGTCGGGTCAGTCTCAGGTATATAAGATTATAAGGGGAGAGTTATGATAAAACTTTATTTAGTAATACCTGTATTTTTAATTGCAATTAGCTCTTGCGGCCCTGATCGAAAAAAAGATAATGATAATGAAAGAGTAAGCACTAACGATTATGCACGACTTTTTTCAGTAAGTGATTCAGGAGATTATTACCGCCTTGATATATTGTCTCCCTGGCAGGGAGCTGAGGATATTGTTATTACTTATTACCTGGCAGGAAATATAGGCAAGATACCCGGAGATGTTAAGAAAAGCAGTAAAATACAGTTGCCGGTTAGAAAATGTATTTGCTTGTCTACCACACATATTGCAATGATAGAGGCTGCTGGTTCATTGGAATCCATAATCGGTGTATCCGGAACAGATTATGTTTCAAATAAACTTGTAAGGGAAAGAATAGAAAAGAATCTCGTAAAAGATGTCGGATACGACAGTAACCTGAATACTGAATTAATAACATCACTTGATCCGGATATAGTTTTTGTTTATGGTATTGGCTCTGAATCTGCCGCTTATATTTCTAAACTTGAAACTGTTGGAATTCCTGCACTCTATATATGCGATTATCTTGAACTCCACCCGCTTGCAAAGACTGAGTGGACTAAATTATTTGGATTGTTGTTTGGCGCAGAAGAGCAGGTTAATCTGGGCTTTTCGGAGACCAGAGCTAATTATGAAAATTTAAGGGATTCTCTGCAAAGAACAATAACTCACAGGCCTGGAGTTATGCTTGGATTACCTTATAAAGACAAGTGGTTTATATCGCCGGGTAACTCCTATATAAGTACTATGATCAGAGATGCCGGGGGAGAATATATCTGGGGCAACCAAAAATCAGACAGATCGATGCCCTTAAGCATTGAGTCTGTATTCAGGAAAGCCATGGGAAGCGAATTCTGGCTTAATATTGGTAATCTTACCAGCAGGAAGGAGCTTATCTCCTTTGATAAGAGATTTACTGAATTGCCTCCGGTGCAGTCAGGCAAACTTTTTAATAATGTAGCCAGGTTATCCGAAAATGGTGGAAACGATTACTGGGAGTCAGGGGCAGTAAGACCTGATCTGATTCTGAAGGATATTGCATCGATATTACATCCGGATATTATAAAGGATCACGAGCTTGTCTATTATCTAAAAGTTGAATAGGATGCTGTTAAGTTATAGTAAAATAAGAGCTCATAATAAGATCAGAAAAAATCCTGTACTTATTTTTCCTGCGCTTCTAATACTGCTGCTGATTTTGTTTATTATCGATATTACAGTTGGTTCCGAGCTTTATTCATTAAAAGAACTTTATACTATGGTAAAGGGAGGCGGAGATGAGATAGATCGGACCATATTAATTACATTCAGGCTGCCCAGGGCAATCACAGCAATATTTGCCGGTATTGCCTTGTCAGTAAGTGGATTGCAGATGCAAACAGTTTTCAGGAACCCGCTGGCAGGGCCCTATGTTCTGGGAATTAGTTCAGGAGCCAGTCTCGGTGTGGCTATACTTATTCTCGGAATGTCATCAGTATTGACATTTTCCGGAATATCGTTTGGCGGAAACTGGGCCCTTGTAATTGCATCCTGGACAGGTGCGGGAATCGTAATGCTTTTAATAATGTTTGTGTCATCCAGGGTTCGGGATATTATGACCGTTTTAATTCTGGGTATAATGATTGGCAGTGCAATATCAGCATTTGTTTCAATCCTTCAGTATTTCAGTAATGAATCCACGTTAAAGGCCTTTGTAATATGGACAATGGGTAGTCTGGGTAATCTCTCATGGAACCAGATCAATGTTCTGATTATATGCGTTATGGCAGGATTGCTTATTTCACTGCTGTCGCTAAAGAGACTTGATGCATTGATGCTGGGCGAAGATTATGCTAAAACAATGGGATTGAATATTAAATCAACAAGATTTTTAATTTTTGCCGGTACAAGTATACTCGCAGGAAGTGTAACTGCATTCTGTGGACCGATTTCCTTCCTTGGGATAGCTGTTCCTCATATTACAAGACTTATAATCGGGCGATCATCGCATAGTTATCTGATTCCCGGCACAGTGCTTATTGGTTCAATATTATTACTTATATCAGATATAGTTAGCCAGCTGCCTGGTAGCGAGAGTGTTTTGCCTATTAATTCAGTTACTGCCCTGATTGGTATACCGGTAATGATATGGATAATTATCAGAAGGAATAAAATGATCTCTGTTGCCTGATGGAAAAGATTGAAAAAATTCTGGAACTTAAATCCCTGTCGGTAGGCTACAGTGCCCGAGGCAGATATGCAGAGATAATGGGCGATATATCAGTATCGGCATCAAGGGGCGAGATGATTGCAGTGATAGGTGCAAACGGAGTTGGAAAATCCACCCTCCTAAGATCAATTATAAGGCTTCAGGCCCCATTAAAGGGAGAGATAGCAATAAAGGGTAAGAATATATCCGATTATTCGCAGAGCGAACTGGCATCATATTTTAGTTTTGTATCTGCATCTGCCTCAGTATCGGGTAATCTTACCGTTAATGAGCTGGTTGCGCTGGGTCGTTTCCCTCATACAAATTGGATTGGAAGGGTAAAAGACCTTGATAGGGAGAAAATTGATTTTTCAATATCGAGTGTTGGCCTTACGCGATTTATAAACAGAAAATTAAGTGAAATGTCGGATGGTGAACGGCAGAGGGCTATGATTGCTCGTGCACTGGCTCAGGATACTCAATTTATAGTACTGGATGAACCAACAGCATATCTCGATCTTCCTAATAAATATGAACTGATCGCTCTTTTGCGGGAAATTGTTGAACGGGAAGGGAAGACGGTAATTTATACAACTCATGATCTTCATATCGCTATAGGAGAATCTGATAAAATATGGTTGCTTGGGAAAAATGACCTTTTTGAGGGTTCTCCCGAAGATCTTATGAGAGAAGGTCGCTTTGCACAACTATTTCATGAAAGCAAGCTGGAGTTTGCAGATGAATCGGGTCTATATATTTATCCATCAAAGACAATAGGCAAAATATCTATTGATGCAAGCCAGAAGCTCGAAAAACTTACCCGGAGAGCAATTATTCGACTAAAGATAGAAATAGGATCAGATCCCGATCTGCCTCTTTTAAAAGTAAGAGGGGACTATAAAAAGGCTGAATGGATAATTTTTGTCGATAGTAAGGAAACGGCAAGATTTACAGATATTTATACTCTGTCAAATTATCTTAAAAAAGACCTCTTTAGCGATTATGCCTTCGGTAATCATTGAGAAAATTCTCAATATTCTCAACACCTATTTTTTTTGCAATAATAATTTTTTCTTTATTAAGTATATATATAAGTGGTGTGGCATTTACATTATAATAGTAATCAAAATGAGTAGCCCTTAAGGGATCCCATCCATTTATCCATTCAAGCTCATTCTCTGCAATGTATTCTTCCCACTCATCACGATTATCCTGGGTGCAGACTGCGAATACTTCAACACTCTGGGTACGGAGTTTTTTATAAAGTTCTCTTAACTTTGGTGTGGAGGTTTTGCAATGTCCACAGTTCGGTTCCCAGAAGTAAATTATTGTAAAATCTTTATTTATGTCGTAAATCGACTGGTGCAGCCCTGTATAGGTTTCCATTACAAGATCAACAGCCTTTTTACCAATTAGATTGGTGCGAAGCCTGTTAGCATCTTCACTCAGGCTCTTATATGTTTCTTCGTCGATCCAGTATGCCTTTCCTGACAGATAATAATCATCAATTATTTTTACCGTAATACCATCATGACCCATAATAGGACTTTCCCTGAAGTGATTAAACAGGAAAACAACAAGGTACCTGAACATTACTGAGTCTCCATCACTTTTATTTACAATTGTTGGTATAACACTGTAAAGTGAATCGGGATGCTGAATCAATACTCTCGAAAAGTATGTTTCGAGCCTGTTGTAGAGGATGGGCGTTCTTATAAGTCTTGAATCGCTAAGATCAATATTATCAAAAAAATGATCCTTATTATAATTATACCCTGCTATCCATCTCAGTGAGTCAGCATTAAGACCATTTTCGGGTATATCAAAATCGGGGACACTAACAGGAATAAGAGCCTTGACAAGCATGGAAAGGAAGGATCCCGGATTTTTATTGGCCGTTGATTTAAGGTAATTAAGCATTTTCGCCTCATGTTCACTTATTGCTTTACTTAGCGAGTCAGTCTGATTCCCTTCCTTCGACTCTGTCTGCATTCTTTCCTTAAGTTTCCTTGATTCGTTTTGCAGATCCATCCACTTTCTCTGGTATGTAATAAAATCCTGGTTATCTACACTGCCTTTAATAATCATACTACCGACGATATCATCTCTTGAGCATGATATCTCAAAATGCTGATCTGTATCAATAATTATTTCAAAATACCTGTTGTCGGGTAATAAAACAATATATAAACCCTGTTCAAGTGCTTTATCTCCCCTGTATACGCCATGTCCATTACTATCAGTGGTAATTGTATCCTTTAAATACTGCTTGTCTCCGAGATGATAGCCAATCGTAAGAAAGCTGTTTTCTGCTCCTTTAACTGTAATAGAAATATTAAATTTATCGTCGTTACCCTTTGCACTGGTAAGAGCAGAAAAGGATAATAATATAATTATAAGAAGAGAAAATCTGTGCATTCTGAGATAAGTTGTTTGTTCAACAAAAATAATCTATTCAAATACATTGCCAAAACTGTTAATTTCATTTGTCAATTATTCCTATATTTGGGATGAAAATAATTCTTCTTTATGATTTCCATATTAATACCGACCTATAATTATGATATTACCTCGCTTATTAATTGTCTTAGTGGGGCTATTGAAGATTCAGAGTTTTACTGTGAGATTATTATAGGAGCCGATGGTTGTGATAAGTCCTATCTTGATTCATATAAAAAACTTACTGAACTGCCCAGGATAAAATTGCATATTAGTAAGGATAATATCGGAAGAGCATCCATAAGGAACGAGCTTGCGGAGAAATCGACAGGAACACATCTTTTGTATATTGATGCTGACGCACTTGCTGAACCCAATGTAAAAGACTTCCTCTTAAAATATGTAGATTACCTTAACTCAGCACCTGTTATTTGTGGAGGTGTTTCCTACAGGGATATTCCCCCCGACGATCCGGATAGATACCTTCGCTGGCATTATGGTTTTTATCGGGAGATGCAGGATGCAAAGAGAAGAAATAAAAACCCCTATGCTTCATTTTCAGGCTTTAACTTTATAATTGAGAAACAGATTCTATCGCGTATTAAGTTTAATTCTGATTTAAAGAAATACGGGCACGAAGATACACTGTTTGCTTATCAGCTTATGAAGGCCAGAGTTCCGATTATTCATATTGATAATTCACTTGTTCACGAAGGATTGGAGACTAACCACTTGTTTCTGCAGAAGACAGAAGAAGGTATGCAGAATCTTAGTCTTTTGTATGATACGGTTACCGACAGGAAAGGATTTTCATCTTCAGTCCGGCTTCTTAAAAAATATAAAAGGCTGAAGCTTATCGGAATGTCCAGGTTACTGGCACGATATTACTCCAGGCGCAGAAAAAAAATAGAAATAAGGCTGCGTACACATAAAGCTTCCTTAAAGACATTTAATCTTTATAAATTAAGTATGTTTTGCTATTACAGGTATATTCATGCTTAATTTCAGTAATCTGTCCATCTGAACGACCTCATATCTTCAGCCCTGTCAATTGCGAGTATCCCGTTAAGATGATCGTATTCGTGCTGAAATAATTCTGACATATCATCTTTAAGTTCCCATATAACTTTTTCCCAGTCAGGATTATAGAATGAGATTTTGATCGACCTATGTCGTTTAACTTTGACAAATAAATCAGGAAAACTCATACAATCATCCCATACTTCCATTAGCTCATCGTCGGCATACTCTATTGTTGGATTAATAAGAACATATCTTTTATCTGTGTTAATGCATATTATCCGCTTCAGAATTCCTATCTGTGGAGCTGCAATAGCTCTCCCTCTGCCATATTGACTCCGAAATTCTTCTATTAAATGCCACATCTTCTCAAAAAGTGGAATTAAATCAGCCACCTCAGATTTATCAACCTGTTCAGACTGTTTATATAATATGGGATTGCCCAGTTTTATTATTTCGTTTAGACTCATTACAAATGCTGTTTTATGACTTACTAATATGATCGATTACCTGACCATTTAAAAGCGTATAAGCACCCATAAGGTTAGCTGTCAGGCATGAATGTACTGGTATAATCCCAATCATTTCTCCCAACCTGAATTCTTCAGGAAGTTCAAAGTCAGTTTCTATTACTCCGTGCTCCTGAGATAAAGATGTAAGACAAATTCTTTTTTCGAAAGGGAACCACCCTCCGTTAATAAGTTTTACTGCCATACCATAAATGGCCTTATCTTGATAAATAATATATTCTTTCGACAGATGTACTCCACCACCATATATAACAGCTTTCCTGCGATTATTTTGAATATCAACAATGGGGCATGCTGCAATAAGACTTATATCATTAAGACTGCATGAGCCGATATGATATTGCATAAGGTCGTAAAATACAAAGTTTCCGGGTCGGATCTCATCAATATTTAAAAAGGATTCAATAATGGAGGCAGAAGGAGTATCGCCAACAGAAATTAATAAATTATCAAGCTTAATAGCATCCCTGCAGATATTCATCTTTTTTACTGCGTCTGTATATATCTTCCTAACCTTATCAGGACTGCCAGCTTTGTATGTGTGCCCTGAATGTGTTATCAGGCCCCTTACATAAATATTCTTATTCGATTCCAGTATCCTTACCATCTCAATAATATCATCCTTATGTTCCCAGAATACGCCCGAACGACCGTAACCTGTGTCAATCTTCAGCATAGTATCTAATTTAGCAATTGCTTGTTCTGAGAGTAAGCGCGCTGATTCTATGCAGGGTACTGTAAGGCCAAGCTTAATTCTGTTTCCAAGATTATTTATCTCGTCTATCTCCCTGGGATTAAACGGAAAGGCAATTAAAATATCATCCCAGCCATCAGAAGCAAAGTATTCGGCCATTTTAACTGATGATACAGTTATCTTATTTATTCCAAGTTCCCTGTACCACCTGCCAACTTCGAGCGACTGATGTGTCTTAAAATGGGGTCTGAGTTGTATATTTTGCTTATTACATTTTAAAATCATTGCTTTAATATTGGCAATGGTCCTGGCTTTATCCAGCAGAAGGGCAGGAGTTTGTAATCTGGTAAGATCCATTTAGAATTTTTATAAGTAAAATTACACATTTTTTGATCTTACGGTAATATCCATACTCTTTGTATATTTGTTTATTAATTAATGCCTTCTAGTATGAATAAAATGGTTAGCTGGATCAAGGGGAAAATAAAGTATCTTACTGAAGATATATGGCATATTCCTCTGGGAGAATTACCGAAGAGGAAGTCTTTTCTGATAAGAGAGATCAGAATAATTGTACTTGCATTTAAAGGTTTTGCTGAAGATAAAGTTCAATTGAGAGCATCAGCCTTAACCTTTAATACATTACTTTCTATTGTTCCTATTGTGGCTTTGGCATTTGGTATAGCCCAGGGATTTGGTTTTGATAAAAGACTGGAAACGGAGATAATTAATAATTTTCAGGGCCATGAAACTGTTATGCTCTATGTTCTTGACCTTGCAAGGGGATTTTTTGATAATATCGAGCCTGGCTTAATGGCAGCAGTTGGACTTTCAATACTGATCTGGTCGGTAATGCAGGTTCTGAGTCATATTGAGAAATCATTTAATCATATCTGGCAAATAAAAAAATCCCGTCCCTGGGGAAGGAAATTTGCCGACTACCTGTCTATAATGTTAATTGCACCTGTTTTTCTGATTTTATCCGGTAGTCTGACAGTTATGATCAGTAGCATGATTGAAACTGTCTCCGTTAAGATTACAGTGGTAAATAGTCTGAAGCCAGCCATAATATACCTTCTTAAATTTAGCCAGTTTTTTGTAATGTGGATCGTTTTCACCTTACTCTACCTTGTAATGCCAAATACAAGGGTAAAGTTCAGGTCGGCATTCGTTGCTGGTTTAATTGCCGGTACTATGTTTCAGATTGTGCAGATTATTTATATCGATTTTCAGGTTGGTGTATCAAAATATAATGCTATTTACGGAAGCTTTGCGGCTTTTCCTCTGTTTATCATCTGGATGCAGCTTAGCTGGCTGATTGTGCTTCTTGGAGCGGAGATTTCATTCGCTAATCAGAATGTGAAGAAATATGAGTTTGAATCAGAATCGCTTAAAATAAGCCCTGAGCAGCAGCGAATCTTAATGCTGGTTATTTTAAATATTATTGTAAAAAGATTTATAAACGGAGATACTCCTCTGTCATCATCTCAGATCGCAGAACAATTAAAACTACCCGTAAGACTTTCACGTGAGATAATATATAATCTGTCTGAAGCAGGTGTTTTAACTGAAATTAGTACAGACTCAAAAAGAGAAAGTATATATCAGCCGGGCATTGATCCTGCAAAGCTTACACTTCATTTTGTATTGTCGAAACTTGATAAAATTGGAACAGGTGATGTGCCTGTACAAAAGAATACTCAATACAGAAATCTTGAAAAGATAATGCAGTCGGTATCTGAAAGGTTAAAAGAATCTGAAGAAAACAGTCTGATAGGCGAAATATAAATATCCTGTCAGGAACCTTACTTTAGTTCTTCTATCATTTTCCTGAAATTATCCCACTTAAAAAATGGATAATGAGGTGAGTCAATAGTTACGAGTTTGGTATTGCTTTGCTTCGACCAGAATCCATGAACATTACTATAGGGAAAAATCCTGTCGTTGGGAGAGGCAACAGCTATGTCCCAGCTATAATTGAGCTCCTGTGTTTCCATAATCCTGTTATACAGCCATCGCAATTCTTCACGAAGCGACTCAAGAGATCTCTGTGATGTTCGATCCCTGTACTGGTCGAGTGTTTTTTTATCTCCAAATATCCTGAGATTAAATTTTTCCCAGGCCTTATCTGATAGTTTGTTAAGTGTTCCTTCAAATACATCAAGCGGAATACCGTAGAGATCATCAGCCGGATATGGAGTACCGTTAACTGCTATAGAAAGGTCTGGTTTGAGATCCATCTTTTTGGATAGATATTCGGCTGCCCATATACCAAGTGACCATCCTATCATTGTTACACTCTTATATGTTTTGGGATCGGGTAGAATAAGTGGTTCGTCAGCCGAATAATTATAATATAGAATCAGGTCCTGGTCGTCACAAAACAAAGGCATAAATGCATTTTGATCACTTCCCCATCCTCCGAATATAATTATAAGGTCAGAATTTGTTTCCCTTCGCCTGATATATGTCTTCATTCACACTAATTCTAGTAATATGCAAATATAATCACATTTAAGTGAGAATCGGGTCTGTATGAATATTTGCATAAAAAAGAGGAGGAGATCTGGTTGGTGAGACAGGGGGCGGGTACTAATGTCTTAGACCCGGAATCTACTGTCTGATAATAGAAAGGCGCTATGGCAAACTGCCTGGCCTCATGTGAAAGTCAATGTCTGCAATACAATCCTGCCTTTCACTCAACCATGTTATCTACTCCTCTTAGCTTAATAATAAGCTTACAAGCAAATGTATGATATAATCTTTAAAAAACAAATAAAATTACCCGTTACCGGGCTTGCATTTAGCATATATTTTATGAAAAAATTAAGTTTTATGGAAAATTGATAAAAAGCATGATAATGAATTATTTTCTAATATTAACTTTGTCTGAATATGATAATCTGTTAAAAATTATGACAATAATAGAGAAAATACTTGCGAATCATTCAGATCAGGATATAGTAAAGCCAGGTCAGATTGTTGACGTTGATATTGATGCCCGTGCGGCCAGGGATTTTGGCGGAGCCAATGTAGTTAAGAATCTGCGGGAGCATGGATTGAAATTAGAAAACCCGGCAAAAACGTTTTTTACTTTTGATTGCAACCCAACAGGCTCTGATCAGAAATATGCTGTTAATCAGCATATATGTCGGCTATATGCCAGGGAGCATAATATAAAGATTTACGATATCAATGCCGGGATAGGAACTCATATATTAATTGATGAGGGTTATGTATATCCCGGCGCTACGTCTATTTCAACCGATTCTCATGCAAATATCCTCGGGGCCGTAGGAGCTTTCGGACAGGGTATGGGAGATATGGATATTGCTGCTGCATGGAATAAGGGTAAGGTGTGGTTTAAGGTTCCTGAAAGTATTAAACTTGTTTTTAATGGTGACTTTCCTGAAAGTGTATATGCCAAGGATATTGTTCTTAATATGTTGAATAAATTTGGGGCAAACACACTTCTGGGATATTCGATTGAAGTTTATGGAGAAGCTATTGAGAAGCTCGGACTGGATGATAGAATAACAATAGCATCAATGGCCACAGAGATGGGTGCTATAATCCTATTATTTCCTCCAAACGAAGAAGTTATAAGATATTGCAGCGAGAGAACATCTCTTGAATTTGTGCCCGTATTTGCCGATGATAACGCTGAATACAGCAGGATAATTGAAATCGATGCCAGTACTTTTGTTCCCATGGTTTCACGACCGGGTAAACCACATGATACTGTAGATATTAATATTATTAAGGGAAAAAAGATTGATTCTGCCTTTATAGGGAGTTGTACTAATGGCAGGATTGAAGATATGCGTAAGGCAGCAGAAGTATTAAAAGGCAGAAAGGTTGCCCCGGGTGTTGTTCTGAAAATTGTACCGGCAACAGATGAAGTATGGAACAGGTGTCTTAGTGAAGGATTGATTGAAATATTTAAAAATGCAGGGGCCCTGGTCTCCAATGCCGGATGTGCCGGATGTGCAGCCGGACAGGTTGGGCAAAACGGCCCAGGAGAGGTTACAATAAGTACCGGCAATCGGAATTTTCCCGGGAAACAGGGTAAGGGTGAAGTATACCTCGGATCGCCTGCAATAGTAGCAGCCTCGGCTGTGGCAGGAATGATTACTCTTACAAATCAGATCCCTGAAATTCCGGCAGATATTATTATTCCTCATACAGATGGCGAGTATAAAGTTGTATCTGAACAGAGGAGTACCAATGTGGCAGAAGATTTAATAGGAAGGTGCTGGGTAATAAATAAAGATAATATTGATACAGATATGATCTTTCATAACAGGTACCTGGCAATTACAGATATAAAGGAGATGGGTCAATATACCTTTGATAACCTTGAGGGATATGAAGATTTTGCGGGTAAATGTGAAAAAGGTGATATTATAATTACAGGGAAAAACTTTGGTTCCGGCAGCTCAAGACAGCAGGCGGTTGATTGCTTTAAATCACTTGGAGTACAGGCCGTTATCGCAGAATCTTTCGGTGCTATATACGAAAGGAATGCCATAAATGCTGCTTTCCCCATCCTGAGCTACAGTAGCATTGACGAAATTGGCATTAATAACGGGGATACTGTAAAGATTAATCTTAAGAGCGGCAAGCTTACCAATATTGAGAATGGATCTTTCGCAATTATTAATCCTTTTAGTGATGTGCAGATGGAGATATTTAAAAGAGGTGGCCTCTTATAAACTAAATCTCTTTTTTTTTAAGGAAAAGCTTTAATTCTGTTTTTTACTATTGCTGAATCTTTGGAGATAGTTATGCTCAGATAAAGCAATTGACGTTAATGATCCGGATTAATTTCCAATTATCCGGATTCATATACAGTCATTTCTTACCTCTATGATAATTTTTACCGATCTAACTAATTGCCAGGGATCACATTTCTGGCTGGTTTTTTTAAGATATGTTATCTGTGTCAATTATTATATATTATAGCCCAATGTTTTTGTAATATTAATATCATAATAAAAATTTTATACGCTGAAATCTTGTTCTTTTCTTTGTATATTCATGGTCTTGAGATTAGCTTAATATTATTTGAACATAATAAATTAATCTGTTTCAAAGACCAATGCTTTTTCAAACAAACGATCTGTATCTTTTACTCTTAACTTCTAACTATAAATTATCAAAATAATGAACAAACTGCTGATGATCCCAGGACCTATTGAATTCGATAAAGATGTTATTAATGAGCTCGGTAAGCCTACTGTGAGCCATGTTGCTCCGGGTTTTATAGAAAATTTCGGAGCTTCAATTGAAATGATAAGACAGGTTTGGGAATCGCCTGGCGGACAGCCATTTATTATTGCAGGGACGGGTACCCTGGCTATGGATGTAGCAGGATCCAACCTGGTTGAGAATGGAGATAATGTGCTGGTTATTTCTACGGGCTATTTTGGAGAACGTTATGCTGATCTGCTTGGCAGGTATGGCGCAAATGTTGATATTCTCAGGGCTGATCTGGGTAATGTTGTGCCTGAAGAAGAGATAGAAGAACAACTGAAAAATAAGGATTATAAACTTATGACCTTCACCCATGTTGATACTTCAACTGCTGTAAGAGTTGATCCTGAACCATTAGGAAAATTGGGAAATAAATATGGTGTGCTTACTATTCTGGATGGTGTGTGTTCTGTTGCAGGTGAGGAGATAAGACAGGATAAGTGGGGAATTGATATTGTTCTTACAGCATCGCAAAAGGCGATAGGCGTACCTCCGGGACTTGCCCTGCTGGTTGCTTCGCAAAAAGCTATAAAGACCTGGCAAAACAGACGTACTCCTGTTGGTAATTATTATGCAGACTGGAACAACTGGTTGCCCATAATGGAAGCATATGAAGCAAGGAAACCT
The DNA here is from genome assembly GCA_964634565.1 of uncultured Rikenellaceae bacterium. GTDB lineage: Bacteria > Bacteroidota > Bacteroidia > Bacteroidales > VadinHA17 > JAUVKT01. Next base: position 17,295 of record CAZWLP010000024.1, read on the forward strand.
TCCTACTTCGGAACTCCTGCTGTAAACCTTGTGAATGCACTTAAGGTTAGCCTCGGTCAGATTATAGAAGATGGTAATGATAAGCGGTTTTTAAGACACAGGCTTATTGGAGAGGCATTCAGGTCGGCAATGGAAGCAATCGGCTTAGGTATGGTCCCGCTTAGAAATGATATCGCTGCAAATACATTATCAGCTCCATATTACCCCGACGGAGTAAATGGACAGGATCTTCTTGCTGAAATTAATAAGGCAGGAGTTGTGCTTGCAGGCGGACTGCACCCTGAAATAAAAACAAAGTATTTCAGGGTAGGGCATATGGGTTCAGTATCGGGCAAAGATCATCTCTTGCAGACAATTGCTGCCATTGAAAAGGGACTCAAAGAATGTAAGTATGCTTTTAATGAAGGATCAGCGATTGAAGCTGCGGCTAATGTATTGAACAAAAACTGATTTATGGCTCTTTAATATTGTATGGGAAGGTATGATGTAAGAAAAGGTAAAATTAATAAGGAGGGTATTGGGACTGCCCTGAGACTTTTTAGTTACATGAAACCATATAAGTGGGAATATATCCTTGGTATGTTCTTCCTTCTTGGTTCAAGCCTTGCCAACCTTGCTTTTCCAAAACTCCTTGGCGATCTTGTTAATGCAGGAAACGAAGGTAGTATTGCCAATGAGATGACAAGAATTGGAGTATTACTGATAATTCTTTTGTTGATTCAGTCTGTGTTTTCATATTTCAGGACACTGCTTTTTTTTAATGTTACAGAGAAGTCACTAGCCGATCTCAGGCAGGAGACTTATAACCACCTTATCAGGCTACCTCTTATCTTCTTTGAGAAGCACAGGGTGGGAGAGCTGAATAGCCGGATCTCATCAGATATTTCAATGCTGCAGGAGACACTTACATACACACTTGCACAGTTTATCAGGCAGATTGTTATTATTAGCGGAGGTATTACCCTGCTGATATTAACTTCGTTTAAGCTTACCCTGTTTATGCTTGCTGTTATGCCTCTTATAGTTTTGCTTGCAGTATTATTCGGACGCTATATCAGGAAATTATCCAAAAAAGTACAGAGTGAGATTGCCAAATCAAATACAATAGTGGAAGAAACACTGCAGGGTATACAGAGCGTAAAGACCTACACAAATGAATTTTTCGAGATGATCCGCTATCGGAAAAAGACTAATATGATAGCTGAAATTGGAATGAAAAGCGGCAGGTACAGGGGAGCATTCACTGCATTTATAATTTTCGGGATATTTGGGGCCATGGTAGCCGTTATATGGAAGGGAGCCATACTCTTATCAGAGGGCGTAATTAATTCAGGTGAACTGTTTTCATTTGTAATTTATACCGGATTTATTGCCGGTACAATAGGAGGTCTGGCAAATGTATTTACATCAATTCAAAGGTTTATTGGCGCTACAGAAGACCTTTTTGAAGTATTTGATGAAGAGCAGGAAGATATTGTTAAGATGGATTCTTCACCTGAAGAAAAAGATATTCTAAAAGGTGATATAGAGTTTAAAAACCTTTCATTTACTTATCCATCTCGACCCGACCAGGTTGTATTGAAGGATCTTAACTTCAGGATACTGCCTGACCAGCTTGTAGCCCTGGTAGGTGTTAGTGGATCAGGTAAGACAACTATTACATCCCTTATACTTCGCTTATACAACATTCGTGTAGGCAGGATACTCTTTGATGGCAGGGATATTAACGATATTCCTTTAACTGCCCTGAGAAGCCAGATATCCCTTGTGCCACAGGATATCTTCCTCTTCGGTGGAACTATAAAAGAGAATATTGCATATGGTAATGTTAAGGCTAATGAAAGTCAGATACACGATGCAGCCGTACAGGCTAATGCAATGGAATTTATCGACAGGTTTCCTGACGGACTTGATACTATTGTGGGGGAACGTGGCACACAATTGTCAGGAGGCCAGCGCCAGAGAATTGCCATTGCACGAGCTGTATTGAAAAATCCAAGAATTTTAATACTTGATGAAGCAACATCATCACTTGATTCTGAATCAGAACGACTTGTACAGGATGCACTTGAGAAACTTATGAGGCACCGTACCTCTATAGTAATAGCTCACAGATTATCTACTATACGGAAAGCTGATCAGATACTTGTAATCGATAAAGGAAAACTTGTGGAGTCAGGCACTCATAATGAGCTGATTAAGGTCAGAAATGGCATATACAGATCCCTTAATGAGCTGCAGTATGGAATTGCTTAGTTATTACGACTTCTGAAATCCCTGATGTTTAATACTATAGATAAAGTCAGTGCCACGATTAGTACCCATAATGTTACGCTGTCTACCATGGCTGAATTTAAATCGCTCCCCAGTATCCTGTCTGCCAGATATTTAACATAAGATCCCGGCAGGTCTGTTACACCGAGCCTGCCGAGAACACTAAAGTGCCATTCTGTTAAGGGGCAATACCCGAGTGAGCCAACTATTAAGCCCAGTATTAACCATGAGCCTGCTGTTGTTAGTAATAATATCAGGTTGGCTTTACGTGTTTTCTTCCATATCCATCCAAAGCAGTTGAATATTATAACTGAAGTATGGAGGATTACAAAGAATATGTCGAGTGCTTTATACATAGCTTAATTCGGAGTTTGAAGTTTAAACTTACAAATTAATAAATTTTTAATTTTTAATCTTCTGTTTCCTATGCCTTGAGACTTACACCTTGCGTCTTGCGTCTTATTATCGTAACTTGCATATACTGTCTTAGTAGAAATCTGTATAATTACATGCTGTTATGTCTAAAGTAAGGATCCTATCTATTGATGGTGGAGGTATAAGGGGGATAATACCTGGCAGGATACTGGTTTATCTTGAGGAGAAGCTAAAGGAGCTCGATAATAATCCGGATGGCCGGATATCTGACTATTTTGATATGATTGCCGGTACAAGCACTGGGGGAATACTTACCTGCGCTTACCTTTGCCCTGATAAGGAAGATAAGGGAAGACCGAAATATAGTGCAAGGGATGCGGTAAACCTCTATATTGACAGAGGTAAAGAAATATTTACCAGATCACTCTGGCAGAAGTTGATCAGTGTCGGCGGCGTAGCCGATGAAAAGCATTCTGCGACTAAGATAGAATATTATTTTAAAGAGTATTTTGGTGATACAAAACTCAGTGAACTTTTGAAACCATCTTTGATAACTGCGTACGATACAGAGAGAAGATCGGCCTTCTTTTTTACTGGTCATAATGCAGTTTCAGGAGGACACGACTTCTTTGTAAGAGATGTTGCCAGGGCAACTTCAGCTGCTCCAACATATTTTGAGGCCGCTGGCATAAAGAGTTTATCAGGAATATTTTATTCACTTATCGATGGAGGTGTTTTTGCAAGTAATCCCTCTATGTGTGCCTATGCAGAATCACGAAAATATGATTTTGGCAAAATCAGCAGACCAGGGGCCAAAGATATGCTTATACTTTCGCTGGGGACAGGTAAGATAGAAAAGCAATATCTGTACAATTCTGTTAAGGACTATGGACTTATTGAATGGATTAGGCCTGTAATCGATATAATGATGACAGGTGTTTCTGAAACGGTACATCATCAGCTTTTGCAGATATTCAATTCGGTTGGTATGGAAGATAATTATCTCAGGATATCACCTGACCTTGGCGATGCCTCACCCGATATGGATGAAGTATCTGATTTGAATATCCGAAATCTTGTAAAAGCCGGAGTCGACGCTACCATGGCAAATATCGATAAACTGGATTACTTTGCCTCACTTCTTGCAGATAAGAACAATTTTAAAAGCCAGGTATAAGCTTTAAGAGATTACAGAACTATATTTTTATAGTCTGCTTGGCAGGCCGGATTTCGAAATATCTTTGCAAATACCGTAAAAATCATATTCCGTTGTGTAATATATCTCTTCTTTTATAGTCATTTTTATTAAACCAACCTGTATAAATATGTTTCAAAATGTACTCAAAACGACTATAAGATATCTCAGGAGAAATATTTCATATGTTTCTGTTAACCTTCTGGGATTGATACTTGGTATATTGACCAGTGTAATTATCTTTTTGTTTATACAGGATGAACTAAGCTATGATTCTTTTTTTTCCGAAGCGGATAAGATATACAGGCTTGAAACTGAAAATATAACTCAGGGAGAGGCAAACAGGTGGGCAGCTACGCAGTCTGCCATGTATATTTATCTAAGAGACAGGTACCCGGAAATTAAGTCAGCAACAAGGCTTTATAACTGGTTTCTTCCGATTATCGTAAGCTATAATAATGAAATCAGATTTACTGAAAATGAATTTTTCTTTGCAGATTCCACATTCTTTGATATTTTCGATTTTAAGCTGATTGAGGGAAACCCCGAAAAGGCACTTAGTCGTCCCGAAAACATTGTTCTGACTCAGTCAATGGCCAGGAAATATTTTGGTCAGGAAGCGGCACTTGGGAAGCAGCTTCAGACAGATTTTTCTGACTTTACCGTTGCCGCGGTAATAGAAGATATTCCTAAGAATACACATTTTCATTTTGATATGCTGGCATCAATTGAAAGCGTAAAGGTGTTATCTCCTAATATCGACGAAGCAAGAAACAATGGACTGTATATTTATTTTCTTCTCGAAAATTCAGGCTCAGTTACTTCGCTTGTTGAAAAGTTAAACAGTGAAGCACCTGCCATTTATGGGGGAACTGAAGATGATATACCTGATGGAGTGGAATTAAAATTTATATGTCAGAATATAAAGGATATTCACCTTAACGGGCATGGAGAAAAAGAAATAGAACCTAATGGCAGTAAGTCTTTGATATATATATTTATCACCGTTGGCCTGCTTGTATTAATAGTAGCTGCGATAAATTATATGAACATGGCAACTGCACAATCATTTAATCGTGCTAAGGAAGTTGGTGTGCGTAAAATAGTTGGTGCATTGAGAAGATCTGTGTTTATTCAGTTTATGGGCGAGTCAGTAGTAATAATATTTCTCGCGGTTATATTCTCGGTATTACTTGGTCTGGTACTGCTTCCATTTATTAACGACTTTATTGATAAAGACCTGGTATTGAATCCGTTTAATAATATTAATCTACTTAAATATCTTGTAGTGGTTATTGTTATTATTGGCTTTCTTTCAGGTAGTTATCCCTCATTGTTTCTGTCAGGGTTTAATTCACTGGTAATTGTTAAATCAGGCGGTGGAACAGGAAATGGGATATCATCCGCAATAAGCTTCAGAAAGATCCTTATAGTATTTCAATTTACAATGTCAGTTGCACTGATTGTAGGATCTCAGGTAATTTCTTCACAACTGGAATTTATCTGGTCGAGGGATTCAGGCTTTAATAAGAGGGATGTTATCTGTATAGATCTATCGAACAGGGAGGTAATGGTTGGCACTGATATGCTCGAGGAAGAATTATGTAAGATTAATAATGTAATATCAGCCGGATCAGCTTTTGAGGTTCCCGGCCAGAGGGTGCAGGTACTGGCATGCAGGATTCCCTATCTCGAAAACAGAGGATCTGAAGTACTTGATGATGGCAATAATATAATAGGAATCAGGACTGCAATTGCAGATGAGGGAATGTTTGAAACAATGGGCTATTCAATGGCTGCTGGTCGCTGGTTTTCTAAAGACTATCCGAGCGATAACCCGGGAGGGTTTATTATGAACGAGACTGCTGTCCGTGATCTTGGTATTGAGAATCCGGTAGGCAGGGAAATTATTTTTCCATATGCCGATCCACCCATTGAGGGAAAACTGATTGGTGTGATAAAGGACTACAACTATGCGTCTGTTCATTCAGAAGTGGAGCCTTTGATGATTATGACAGGTGATTTTTTCAGGTATCTTAATATAAGGATAGGACCTGATAACCAGCATGAAACAATAAACAATATTGCCATGAGGTGGAAAGAATTGAAACCGGATATTCCCTTTGATTATCAATTTCTTGAGGATATTTATGACAATTTGTACAGGTCGGAATCAAGAATGAACACGATTATAAAAGGATTTACCCTTCTGGCTATTTTGATATCTGTATTTGGTCTTTTCGGCCTTGCATCATATATGAGCGAGAAGCGTACACGGGAGATAGGTATAAGGAAAGTATTCGGTGCTTCTGTAAAAAGTGTCGTTGCTCTTCTTAATAAGGATTTTATATTACTTGTTGTACTTGCAAATATTATTGCATGGATTCCGGCGTCCTATTTCCTTATCAGGTGGCTCGGTAGTTTTGCCTACAGGATCAAACTCAGTCCGGTAATATTTATTGTCACATTGATAATTACAATAGTTATATCAATAATCACTGTTAGCATAAGGGCCTTTAAGTCTGCCAGGATTAATCCGGCCACATCACTGAAACATGATTGATATTTCTTACAGCTGACATTCTAATATATAGTAGGGCGGTATTATTTACCGGGGCCGAAATCAGACCTGTAATATAATTCTGGGGAGCCGATAAATTGGCTCCTTATTTTTTCTACATTTGAGGATATTAAATTCACTTAAGGAATGACCATAGATAAAACAATTGAAAACCTGATTATCAAATACCGTGATTCATTTGCTGGTATTTTCCCATTTAAGATAAACAGTGATACGGTCTTTACTCTTGACCTGGGTCCTGAAAATAATGATCTTAAAGGTCTGGAAATAACAAATAATGAAGTACTGGAGTCCTATATCAGAATGCAGGTCGACAGGCACGGGACTAAGATTCCGGTTGGAGGATATAATGAGAAAAGGGTATTATACAACCTTAGTAAGCATTTTGGTGACGGATCAGAAAAGAGGGATATACATCTCGGGACAGATATATGGATACCTGCCGGAACCACGATAAAAGCTCCGATGCATTCTTCCGTACATAGCTATGCAATTAATAATAATTACAGGGATTACGGTCCGACAATAATACTTCAGCATAAGCTTGATGATCAGACTTTCTACACACTTTACGGTCATCTTTCAGCTGAATCAATGGATGATCTTTATGAAGGCAAAACCATTAAGAAGGGAGAGGGTTTCGCCTCTGTTGGAGGAAGTGATGTAAATGGTTCATGGCCACCCCACCTGCATTTCCAGGTAATATGTGATATGGGCGATATGAAAGGTGATTTTCCAGGAGTTACATCGATTGGCGACAGGGATAAATATCTTGAGATATGTCCTGATCCGGCTTATATCCTGGGTCTGAAATAGAATAATATATTGTTACAAATTGTAATGGAATTATGAAAAAAGCAATACCTGGATTTTTAGTAATAGTGATGATGGTGCTATTATCAGGATGTGGTTCTGAAACCAGTACTGCATTAATTGAAAAGAAAACGAGACCTCTGAGAGATACGGTTGGATTTGCCCAGTACTCCTGGCAGATGGACTCACTAATGGCACGGCTTGATCACAGAGGCTGGAAAGAAACAGGGGGTGCACCATGGAAAATGGCAATATGTCCACATGATGATTATACCTATGTTGGAAAGTTATATCCTGAAACTCTGAGTAATATTAAAGCCGACAGGGTGATAATTATTGGTGTTGCCCACAGAGCTGCTCAGCTCGGTATAGAAGATTCGCTGGTGTTTGATACTTATACTCACTGGAAAGGACCATGGGGAGATGTAAAGGTGTCTTCATACAGGGAGGACCTCCTTGATAAACTTGATGGTTTTGCCATGGTGAGCGATACCATGCACCGCATTGAACATTCGCTTGAGTCACAGATTCCCTTTTTGCAATATTTTAACAGGGAGCTTGAGATTGTTCCGATTCTGGTTCCAACCATGAATCCTGAGCGAATGGAGCATGTTGGAAGAGCATTTGCCAATGCTATAAAGGAAGTTGCTGATGCCAATCAGTGGGTCTGGGGTGAAGACTATGCAATTGTTGTTACAACAGATGCTGTTCACTATGGCAATGAAGACTGGAGTGGGAATAATAATGCCAGATTTGGCTGCGATGATGAAGGTAACCTTAAAGCAAGGGAATATGAAATCGAGATAATCAGTGAAACACTTACGGGTGTTCTGGAACCTGACAGGATAAGTAAATTCAGCGACTATACACTAAGCGAAGATGACTATCGAACCTATATCTGGACCTGGTGCGGCAGGTACTGCATCCCCGTAACACTTTATACTACTTACTTCCTGGATGATGGCAAAAATATATCGGGAGAACTGATAGGCTACTATACAAGTATTACCAGCGAGCATATTTACGTAGATGATATCGGACTGGGCCGCACAGCGATAGCTACCCCGTGTCACTGGGTAGGTTATGCTGCTATAGGATACAGGTAAGTGGCTGTTGTTTACTTAAATATTTTGCAAAAGATTCAAATGATGAAAAGACTCTTTGTTCCAATATTGATTTTATTGCTGTTTTCATGCTCACAGGAAAAGCATAACGAAATTCCTGTTTATGCATGGTTGTCCGGCCCAGGCGAATCTACAGATATTGAATTACTTGGGTATTTTAATGAGTTGAAAGATAAGGGAATAGTTGGCTTAATGTACTCAGCCGGACACGATCCTGATGTCTATTCACGGGTAGGTAAAATAGCAAAAAGTGCCGGTCTGAAATTTCATGCATGGATCCCGGCAATGGTGCAGGGCAGGGAAGGTCTTATTGATTATAAATATTACGGTATAAACGGGCTGGGTGAATCTGCCTGGGATAAACCAGCCTATGTTGATTATTATAAGTTCCTCTGCCCAAATTATAAAGAAGTGCACGATTTTTTGGCTTCCATGTACGGAGCTGTGGCAGAAGTTCCTGAGGTTGATGGCATTCATCTCGATTATATCAGGTTTCCGGATGTAATTCTGGCAAGGGGACTGTGGGATAAGTACGGACTGATAATGGATCGCGAATATCCTGAGTTTGATTATTGTTATTGCGATAAGTGTGTCTCAGATTTCAGGGACTTAACGGGTATTGATATTTTATCTGTAGAAGATCCCTCAACAGTAGAAGAATGGAAACAATTCAGGTATGATCTAATTACCGACCTGGTTAACGAACTGGCCGATACTATCCACTCCAGAGGCAAATTAATTACAGCAGCTGTCTTCCCGGGACCCAATTCAATTGCAAAAAAAATTGTACGACAGGAATGGAACAAGTGGAATGTTGATGCTTTCTACCCTATGAATTATAATGATTTTTACCTGGAAGATACTGAGTGGATAGGAGAGATGTGCAGGGAGGCAGTTGAGAGTATTAATAATACTAAACCAGTTTATAGCGGACTCTTTATCTGTCCCGATCCTGAAAATAAGGCCTTATATAAGGACCCTGAGAGACATGGCTTAATACCATCTGAATTGGATGATGCTATTATTCAGTCGATAAATAACGGAGCCAGTGGTATCTGCCTTTTTACACCCGGGCGTATGACTGATAAGGACTGGTATGTAATGAATAAAACACTGAGATTGCTTAGAAGATCCAGGTAAAAACATCTTTTAAACCTGTAAAAAAGGTTGCACAGGCTGTAGGTGATCTTAATATGGCTCTGATCAGTACGGGTAAGATTGAAAAGATATTTGAGGCCGAGAAGGAAAGAACAAGCTACCGCTCAATATTACCCGATACAGGGATAGACAATATCTGGGTTACTGATCTGAGTTTTTCATATAATGGAGACCATATCCTGTATAAGCTTAATATGCTGATTAAGTCTGGTGAAAAGATTCTCCTGAAAGGAGATACGGGTGCCGGTAAAACAACACTCTCATACCTTTTGACACTGTTTAATACTCCTGCTGATGGATCAATATTTATTAATGACCAGGATATAAATAATTTCTCACCTGAGGATATCAGGAAGAATATATATTATGTAAGTGGCGAAACACCTTTAATACCAGGTACTTTAGAGGAAAATATTTTATATGGCAGCGGAGCATCAAAAGATGATGCAAAAATATACAGGGAACTGACTCCTGAAATAGTATTTATGCATCCGGACATGAAGGTTCACATGCCGGAATCAAAAATCACTTCTGGTGAGGCCAGGAAAATAGCACTTGTCAGGGCATTGCTTAATAAATGTAATATGCTGATACTTGATGAAGTGTTTGTCAATACTGATAATGCAGATATTGAAATGTTTCTTAAATTCCTTCCGGCTGATAAAACCTGCCTGATTATTTCCAGAAATACGCTTGTAGAGAAATTCGCTGACAGGATTCTGACACTTGAGGGGGGGCGGATTTCTGAATAATTCAGATCTTGTATGTTTGCATAGTAAATATTACCTTGTGTGACATATATAAATCTATATTTTTACAGGAATGATAGTTAGTGCAACACCCAGGAGAAGAGTCCGCTTTGGGCTGAAGGCCATTTTGATTGTTATAGTTGTTATACTGTTAGCAGCTGGATATTATTTAAATTCTCTGCTTCCGATAATTACAGGCTATGCTGCCAAAAATCTTGCATCAGGGGTTTTTATATCGGGAAGAACACAGGAAGATATGGAATCTCATGATCTGAATTTTTCATTTATCGCCAAAGCTAAAAATACTGTTGACTATAAAAACATGAAGGTAATAAGTAAGTTTTTGTGGGGAAAGTCTGAGGCTGTATACCGCGATAGGTTTGGAGTAACACTTCTGAGAGATATCGAAGAGGAAGAATTACGGGATATTGTTTTTCCGCAGGGAATAGTTCCGGGATACAGTGGAGATACAATTCCATGGCCAATGGGAAATATTATTCCTGAAATAGACTCTGGTATTCAAAATTACGATATACAGAAACTTAGTGATAAAATTGTTAAAGAAGATTTATATGGTGGCGATAACTATGCTGCAATTATTTTATATAAGGGTGTACCCGTAGCTGAAAGTTATGACGAGAGGTTTGATAGAAATACAAGGTTCTTAAGCTGGTCGATGGCAAAAAGCGTAGTTAATGGATTGGTCGGAATAAAAATAAAGCTTGATCATGGTTTTGGTATTGATAATCTGGTGGAGATAGATAAATGGGAAGGAGAAAAAGCAACCAGGGGCCTGACCCTGAATAACCTTCTGCAGATGCAGAGCGGACTGCGGTGGAACGAAGATTATGGAAACAGGTCAGATGTTACAGTGATGCTCCATGAGGCAAATGATTTTGCCAGATATACATATTCAAGGGATTTTGAATATGATCCGGGTACTCACTGGTATTATTCATCCGGAACTACAAATATTGTAAGCTACCTCTTAAGAAATACTTTCGATTCGGATAGCAGCTACTACGCTTTCCCTTACCATGAATTGTTCTACAGGATTGGTATTACAGATGCAGTTTTTGAAACAGATCCCTCAGGAACTTATGTTGGCTCATCATATATTTATATGACGGCACGTGACTATGCCAGGTTTGCATTACTCTATCAGCAGGATGGGATATACTGTGGTGAAAGGATTTTACCCGAGGGGTGGGTTGATTACACCACTTCAGAAGCTTCTGCAAGTGATGGTGACTATGGTGCATTTTTCTGGCTTAACAGGGGTGGACTTATAGAGGGTGCTCCGGAGGATATGTATATGTGTATTGGCCATGACGGACAAAGAATTTTTATTCTCCCGACCCAGGAGCTGATTATTGTTCTGCTGGGCTATTCTCCATCCGGTACTATAAACTATTCTGAACTTGTTGAAGGGGTCATTAGTACACTTGCTAAATAATTTTGTCCGATAAGCAGCAGTCAACTTATTTAACTATGCTGGTATCTTGCTTATGTGTTTGTATAGCATATAGACAATAAAAAATTTTGTATATATTCAATTCCGGAATTTAAAAGCAGAAATTATAGTATTATGAAAACCAGGCCATTAGTATTATTCACACTTATTTTTACCTTATTTGCATCTGTTCTGATATCCTGTAAACCAGGAACTCATAAAGAAGCAGCTCTATGGCAGGAACAGGCTGAAGGCATTACAATTATTAGAGATAACTACGGTGTTCCCCATATTTACGGAAAGACCGACGCAGATGCCGTTTTTGGTATGATCTACGCCCAATGCGAAGATGATTTTAACAGGGTGGAGGTGAACTTGATAAATGCTCTCGGTAGAATGGCCGAAGTGGAAGGAGAGGAACTTATATATACCGACCTGAGGATGAAATTATATATTGACCCTGAAGAGGTAAAGAAAGAATACGATGCCAGCCCTGAGTGGCTAAAAGACCTTATGGATTCATGGGCCAATGGCATTAATTACTACCTCTATAGTCATCCTGAAGCAGAGCCTAAGCTTATATCCAAGTTTGAGCCATGGATGCCTCTTGCCTTCAGCGAGGGTAGTATTGGCGGAGATATTGAAAAGATATCCCTTCGTGGATTAAAGCAATTCTACGGATCTGATGACGATGCAGTTATTGCCTCTGTCGGACTGCCTCCTGATGGTGAACCCAGAGGCTCAAACGGATTTGCAATTGCACCTGAATTAAATGCTAATGGTAATGCAATGCTACTGATAAATCCTCATACCTCTTTCTTTTTCAGGTCTGAACTACATATGAAAAGTGAGGAAGGCCTTGATGCTTATGGTGCCGTTACCTGGGGTCAGTTCTTTATCTACCAGGGGTTTAATGAGAAATGTGGTTGGATGCATACATCAACCAGAGCAGATTTTATGGATTTTTATGAAGAAAAAATAATTCAGGAAGATGGGAAATATTTTTATTTGTATGGTGACGAAAAGAGACCTGTAAGAGAGAAGCTTATCAGGGTACCTTTTAAAGATGGAGAATCTATGTCTGCCAGAGAGTTTACAGTATACTATACTCATCATGGTCCGGTTGTTATGGGTGATAATGACAGGTGGCTTTCAGTTGCTCTGATGGTTGAACATGAAAAGGCTCTTACCCAGTCATATATGCGTACCAAGGCCCAGGGATATAATGATTTTAAGAAAACTATGGAGCTGCGCACCAATTCCTCAAATAATACTGTTTATGCCGATGCAGAAGGAAATATTGCTTACTGGCATGGTAACTTTATGCCGGTGCGTAACACTAATTATGATTATTCCGGAATAGTTGATGGTAGTAACCCCGAAACCGACTGGCAGGGACTTCATAGTATTGATGAAATGATACATATACTAAATCCCGGAAATGGGTGGATCCAGAATTGTAACCAGACACCTTTTACTGCATGCCTGGAATTTAGTCCCAGGAAAGAGGATTATCCTGTTTACATGGCACCTGATGCTGAAAATCCACGTGGATATCATGCTGTAAGGGTGCTGAGTGGAGCAAAAGACCTGACTATTGATAAGCTTATTGGGCTTGCATACGATTCTTATCTTCCGGCTTTTGAAAAAACAATTCCGGCACTTATTAATGCCTTCGATAAGATAAGAACGAGTAATAATGCATTAAAGGGCCTCGATAGTGCGGTTGACGCTTTACGTAACTGGGATATTCGGTTTTCTGCAGAATCTGTACCAACTACTCTTGCCATATACTGGGGACAGTCGATTTTGAATAAGACAAGGGGTATAGAAGTGCCCTTCGGACTAACAGAATTTGATGTTATTGCTACTGATGTTGATGGTAAATTATTAGTGGAAGCTCTGGCTGAAGCGGTTGCCAAACTAACTTCAGATTTTGGTACATGGGAGACTCCATGGGGAGAAGTTAACCGTTACCAGAGAATTAATGGTGATATTGTGCAGCCATTTAGTGATGATCAACCAAGTAAACCGGTTTTCTTTGCCTCATCAAGGTGGGGTTCGCTGGCATCTTTTGGAGCCCGTACTTATCCGGGGACTAAAAAGATGTACGGAACAAGCGGTAATAGCTTTGTCGGTGTAGTGGAGTTTGGAGATAAGGTAAGGGCAAAGAGCATCCTTGCCGGTGGAATAAGCGGAGATCCCGATTCGCCTCACTTTGACGACCAGGTTGATATGTATATTAACGGTGAATTTAAGGACGTATTCTACTATAGGGAAGATGTGGAAGCACATGCAGAGAAAACATATAAGCCGGGTAGCAGGGATTAGATCTGAAGCAGATAACACCCTGAATATTATATTATACAGAGCAAAGCCTGGGAAGTGTTCCTGTTTACAATTTATCAATTATACTGTTTATGAAATTCGAAGAATATAGAATCGACGAAGGCATTAAAAAAAGTATCGAAGATCTGGGTTATAAAAAACCAACCGATATACAGTATCAGTCTATTCCCCCTATTCTTAAGGGTGAAGATGTGCTGGCCATCGCACAGACAGGTACCGGTAAGACAGCTGCCTTTGCAATACCCATACTCCATATTCTGAATCTCAAGAAGATTAAGAGCCGGCGACCAGATGGGATAAAATGTCTTGTTATGGTTCCCACCCATGAACTTGCTCTTCAGACAGAAGCAGTATTTCAATCACTGGCAAAGAATATTAAAGTATCAGCCTTTGCGATTCACGGTGGTGTTGATCAGGATCCTCAAAAGGAAAAGCTTGAGAAGGGAGTTGATATTCTGATAGCAACCCCCGGTCGTATGTTTGATCTGGTTAGCCAGGGATCTTTGCGTCTTGAACGGGTTGAGATACTGGTGCTTGATGAAGCCGATCATATGCTTGACCTTGGCTTTATTAAGGATATCAGGGATCTTATTCATAATATTCCAAAGAGAAGACAGACACTATTCTTTTCAGCAACAATCGACTCTAAGATCAAGAAACTGGCTTATTCGTTGGTAAAGGATGCCATAAGAATTGAAATATCTCCAAAGGATCCTGTGGCAAAAAATATTGAGCATGGTGTGGCCTTTATAGAAATGGACGATAAGAGATTTTTCCTTGAATCCATGATAAAAGAAAATCCTGATTCCAAGATACTCGTTTTTGTGCGAACAAAGATCAGGGCGGAAAGGGTGCATAAGGCCCTCGAAAGGGTAAAAATTTCATCAAGCACCATACACAGCGATAAGGTCCAGTCAGATCGCAAAAGAACCATGGATAATTTCAGAGGAGGATTTCTTAAAGTATTGATCGCAACTGACGTAAGTGCAAGAGGAATTGATATTCCGAATGTTGATTTTGTTATAAACTACGATTTGCCTGAGAGTAGCGAGAATTACGTGCATAGGGTAGGGAGAACAGGAAGGGGGACCAATAAGGGTCAGGCTATATCATTTTGCAGTGAAGAGGAAAAAAAACTGCTGGAGAGCATTGAAGCTAAACTTGCAAAACCAATTCACAGGCTTGAAATCTCACGCGAAGATTATGAGTTTACAATAGATATGTCTGAGGATAAGTCGCACGACTGGAAAACTCTCTATCGCGAAGATGAAGAGAGAGAGCTGGAATATAAAAAAAGGAAGAAAAAGAAAAAAAAGTATAAATAGTTTAATAGGGTTGAGTGGTTTTAAGTGGTTTAAAATCAAGCCTCCAAGCTCATTCTAAACTCCCCCAAACCTTATCAATAATCCGGGTGCCACCATAACTTCTCCAATAATATATTTTGGAGATAGCCCCCTGTTACTTTTTAATATAAAGTCACTTATCCATGCTGCCAGGTATTTTATATCTGCATTTATTCCAAAGAATAATTTTGAATCGGGCAGATCACCATTCTTATCGGCAATCATTCTTGAGTAAGCTGTATTGACTGGATTGACAAAAACAATATCAGCTATATCAAGTATTGAGTAGGGGTTGTCTCTAAACCACAGTGGTTGTACAGGATATCCCTTGTTGTCGATTTTAATATTTATTGGACCCGTACAGGCCATATGCATCCATACAGATGCTGCCCCGGGCCCTCCCTTAAATGAAATAATCAATTGTCGCTTATCCCTGTTTACTGTAATATCGCATGTATACTAAGTATAGTATATTGTTACTGCTGCC
>CAZWLP010000025.1:0-32665 GCA_964634565.1 uncultured Rikenellaceae bacterium
TAACCGATAAAAAGGGTGACCTGTAAAATGCAGGCACCCTTTCTTTTTCAACTTTCCTGCCGGCAGGCAGGCATTGCGTCTTTCGCCTTTGACTTAATCTTTCACACAACGTACCGAAAAACCGTAGCACTTAAAACCACTAAGCCGGCAAATATTTGTATTACTGTGATTCATAACACGAACCCATACATTAGAATCGCCATTTTCGGTCATCGACCAGAGATAGGCAGTCATTCCCACACCCGAGAATGATCCGTTGTAAAATCGTGCTGCACCGGGAAGCGCAATAAATCCACTCCCGTTAAACTCCGAATCAGCTTCCAGTACTCCGTCTGTCCATAATCCTGAATTTCCGGCAAGTTGTGAACCCTCGTTTGCTCCCCGCCAATTTGCTTCGTCTGCAACAGCCGATGCCATCCCAAGCTCCATTTCAAGCGTCTTCCATTCTGCATCGCTTGGCAAATGCCAGCCATCAGGACAAACTCCCTGCTGAACATGGGTGTCATTATCTCTTTCCCAGTTATCTCCGGTAGCAGCAGCATAGGAATATAAGACACCGTAAGTATCAAAATTACTATCAGCGATGTGATCTGATGTTGTATTTGAATCAACTCCATAAACTCCTGCTCCGTCGTCGGTATTATTACTAGAGAGGAGGCCAAAATCTGAATTATTATAAAATGGTATTGCATCTCCATTAGGATAATGGGTGACTTTCAGGTTTTCTGCCATCCATTCCTGGGTTCCAATACTTACTGTTTCATACACATTACCATCTATATCAACTGCGCCATCTACAATTGTGATATAATCAGTTTTCGTTTCAGTATCGCTACCATAATCATTACCCGCCAATAAGCTCACTGTATATGTTCCACTTTGTATATAGGCATGTACCGGATTTTGTTCTGTAGATGCAGTACCGTCACCAAAATTCCAACTCCATGATGTAGGAGAGTTGGTACTTTGATCTGTAAAAGTTATTTCTCCATTCAATCCTGCAATTGTAACATTAGCAATAAATCCGGCTTCAGGAACTGGTACAGTGCTAACACTTATATAATCAGTCTTTGTTTCAGTATCACTGTCATACTCATTGCTAACTGTTAAACTTACCGTATAGGTTCCTATCTGTGTATAGGTATGCACGGGATGTTGTTCTGTACTATTTGAGCCATCACCAAAGTCCCAGTTCCATGATGTGGGAGTGTTTGTACTCTGATCCGTGAAAACTACATCTTCATCCTTATATAGGCTTGTAACATCAGCTGTGAATTCAGCATCAGGAACAGGTACAGGACTTACGGTAATATAACCTGTTTTTGTTTCAGTATCACTTCCACCGTCATTGCTTACTGTTAACCCTACCGTATAGATACCTGCCTGTGTGTAGGTATGCCCGGGATGTTGTTCTGTACTATTTGAGCCATCACCAAAATCCCATCTCCATGATTTTGGATCATTTGAACTCTGGTCGGTAAACGATACACCTACGTCCACCAATACTGCCGTCTCATTTACAGTGAAAGCCGATTTTGGTGGTGTTGTTTTTTCACAGGAGCTTAGTATTAGCAGTATTCCAAATATGATGATTGAAGTTTTGACTAATTTGTTCATAGCAATAAATTATGGTTATAAAATGTACTGCTACAATATTAAATGATCATATTCAAAAAAATATCTGAGAAATACCTGATTTGAACAGGTAAATTACCTGTTTTTCAAGTGTTAGGGATATACGAAACAGACTGAATTATATCACAAAATTTTTACCAGCTTGTTCTTAATCGCATAGATTAATAGGTCTATCATATTCTTAGATCCTGTTTTAACAATCAGGCTGTTTTTATGGCCATCTACTGTTCTTTTACTTATAAACAGTTTATCGGCAATCTCCTGATTTGTATTGCCCAGGGATACAAGTTGCAAAACTTCAAGCTCCCTTTTTGAAAGATTATAATCATTCGCTTCTTCTTCAGCATCTTTTATAAACCTTTTGGTAAAGAAAGTTAACAGTTCTTCCGAGTAATAATTTCCACCATCTGCAACTACGCTAATCGCCCTCTCAAGATCTCTGCCCGTTATGTTTTTCAGTAAAAACCCCTTTGCCCCGGCATGCAGCATTTCTTTCAGGTTCTCTTCATCTCCAAACATCGACAGGGCAATTATTTTTGTATCGGGTTTAATAGCCAGTGCTTCCCTTGTAGCACTAATACCATCCATTTCAGGCATCTTTACATCCATCAGTACAACATCAACTTCATTCTCTTTTAAGAATAAAATAAAGTCAATGCCATTGGTGCAAGTACCACTTAAGTCTATATACTCTATTCGGCCCAGAATATTTTTCAAGCCATTCCTGAATATTTCATGGTCATCAACAATAACAACTTTAATGGTATCAATCATGATATATTTGTTTTTGTATCATTCAGGTTCCTAAGATCAAATTCAATCAACACTTTAAATCCCTTTCCAATACCTGACTCAAATTGTATTTTTCCGTTAATTGACTTCACCCTTGAGATAATATTCTTCAGGCCTATACCACTTGATTTCTCGATAGTTTCCTCAAGGTTAAAACCCTTGCCATTGTCCTTGTAAACAATTATGAGAGTCTTATTTGTTTCCAACATATTTAATCTTATTGAATCTGCTGCCGCATGTTTAATACTATTATTAATAAGTTCTGTAATAATCCGATAAATCAGAACCTGTTGCCATTTGCCATATAAACTTAACTTGGCTATATCAAAATGAACAGGAGGGCTTCCTTTCATGCAGACCCGGTTTGTAAATATTTGTAAAGACCTTACAAGTCCGTCTTCCTCAATATTCTGAGGCATTAAATTATGAGAAATGTTCCTGGCTGTAAATACCGCTTCATCAAGTATCTGATTCGAATCAGCCAGAAGCTTTCTACTAGCCTGGTCAATATCATCATTATTCAATTCATTAATGTATAGCTTTACAGTTGATAACAGAGGTCCGATACCATCATGTAATTCCTCAGCAAAATGCTTCCTTTCCTTGTCCTCAGTTTCCATGGTTTTTTGCAAAAGAAGTCTTGCTTCCTTCTTTCGTCTTTGATTTCGATATAGAAGGAAAATCATTTGAAACAGGATAATAAGTGCAAGCAGGCTGAAAATATAGATTATCCTGGTTTGATGAACTTTAATTTTCCTAAGCTCATTCTCCTGTTGCAAAAGGTATATTTCTTTTTCTTTCTTAGCCGTTTCATATTTGGTCTGTAACTCAGCAATTCTAGTGCTGTTCTCTTCATTGAAAATCGAGTCCTTATAGCTAATATATAGCTTATAATTGGCCAGTGATTCTGCATTTTTATTCTGTGCCGAATCAATTAATGATAGTAAATGGTAAGAATCCTGAATTACATTAAGAATATTTAACTTCTTACTTAAATAAATACTTATATCAAGGTTTGCACGGGCATCATCCCAGCGACTTCTTCTAAAATACAGACTGGCAAGATCATATCTGCTATATGATAAACCTTCTTCATTACCAAGTAGTTCACGCAGAGCAATAGCTTCATTCAAGGTAGCTTCAGCCCTGTCAAATTGATTGGTCCGGCCATATAGCTCCCCAAGATAAGTCAGTACATAGGATACAGCATCTTTATCCTGCATTATATTATAGATATCAACACTATTCTTCATATGCATTTCGCCTGCCTGGTAATTACCTAACTCCATTTCAATAATTCCAATATTGAAATAGGAATTTGCAATTCCATACTTATCATTCTCTTCATTTTGCAGTTGCAAAGCCTTCCTGTAGTACTCAAGTCCTTCGTTTTTCTGACCTAACTCGGAATATATTTCACCAATATTAGTAAAGGCACTGGCAATCTTCACCCTGTCATCTATTAACTCAAATTTTTCCAGTGCCCTGAAATAATACTCCAATGCTTTATCCAACTCAAACTGCACATAATATACATTCCCTATATTAAGGTATGCACCTCCCACCTCTTTGATATCGCCAAGACTTTCCTGGATGGATAATGCTTCTCTATAACATTCAAGTGCCTTTTTATAATCTCCTGTTCTCTTGTACAGAACCCCTGTATTATTGATTGTAATGGCAGCTTCGCTTAGCTCATTATTTGCCTTGAATATCCCGGATGCTGCTTTATAATAGTAAAAAACACTATCGTAATCCGATCTGTAAAAATGCGTTACCCCTATATAAACAAGGGCCTTAGCCTTGCCACTGGAATATCCTATCTGGTTTGCAAGTTCAAGTGCCTTAATGCTATACTTATAGATGGAATCTGTTGAGTATCTCCAATTAGTCTTGGCTAAAGCAAGATATATTTCAACTTTTTCTTCTGGATCTGGTGTTTGCAGGCGTTCTAAAAGGGAGTCTGCTGAAGTCTGCGCAATAATCCCGGAAAAGGGAATAAAAAACAGAAATAAAGCAGCAAAACGCATTTTCATTTTTTTGTTTTAATTTACAAAAACAGTGGTACTTCACCAAAAAATGATCGTTTTACTTATAAGCATTTCCGTTCGCCTTTTTATCTTTTCCTGCTTATCTTTGCGGCAAATTTAAAAATTAATTTTAAGCGATAATGGATTTTAGCATTAAAGAGATTCTGGCAGCCTTTATGGTATTGTTTGCAATTATTGACATTTTTGGGTCTGTCCCGATTATACTCGATATTAAAATTAAATCAGGGGAAGTCGGCTCAGGCAAAGCAACTTTAGTTGCATTTGCTATATTTATTATGTTCTTCTTTGCAGGTCAATCTCTTCTGGGCCTCTTTGGTGTCGATATCCAGTCTTTTGCAATAGCAGGCTCTATTGTTATTCTATTACTCGGTCTCGAGATGGTAATGGGAATAGAACTCTTTAAGCACGACGCTCCCGGAGGAGGAACAATAGTTCCAATAGCATTCCCCCTTATCGCCGGAGCAGGATCTATTACAACACTACTATCGCTTAAGGCTGAATATGAAACAATTAATATCTTAATTGCCCTTACTATGAATATGATTGTTGTATTCCTTGTGCTTAAGCTTACATCATTTTTCGAGCGCGCTCTCGGACCGGCAGGCATTCATATATTAAGAAAAATGTTTGGTATTATCCTTCTCGCTATTGCTGTAAAACTATTTATCACAAATACTGGTATTATACTCCCTCATGTCAAATAATATTATAATATATACCGATGGCGCAGCAAGAGGCAATCCGGGTCCTGGAGGATACGGAGTGCTTCTGATATCGGGTAAACACCGTAAGGAAATTTCAGAAGGATTTCAGAAAACCACCAATAATCGCATGGAATTACTGGCTGTTATTGTGGGCCTGGAAGCGCTGAAAAATAAGGGCTCAAATGTAATTATATATACCGACTCCAGGTATGTAGTAGATGCAGTAAGTAAAGGCTGGGTATTCGAGTGGGAGAAAAAAGGATTTAAAAAGAAAAAGAATCCTGACCTGTGGCGCCGGTTCCTCAAGATTTATCCAAAACATAATATCACTTTTCAATGGGTCGAAGGTCATGCTGGCATTCCTGGAAATGAAAGGTGCGATCAGCTCGCAGTAGAGGCTTCACACCAGGATAAACTTGACATCGATAAGGGCTACGAAGATTCAACAAATAGCCCTTCCCTTTTCTGAATTTTGTTAATAACTACTGTTGACAATACTGAAATAAAATCTCATATTTGCCTAAATCATTAATAATCAGCATGGAAAGATTGGAAATAAATAAGACGGAGTTCAGTCCTGAAATTATTCTTGATCACGATAAAAAAACCTTTAGCATTAAAGGAAACAGCAGACCGGAAGATGTAAGAGAACTATATTTCCCGGTTATTGAATGGATGCACAATTATCGTTTGTTCTTAAAGAAGGCGGGTAGCTATTATTCTGACAGCGATCCTTTGATATTTGAATTTGACCTGGAATATTTTAATTCTTCTACCGCCAAGTTCCTTTATGACATTGTTGAAGCATTAAAACAGATTAAGGAAGATGGTGTAAGTATAGAAATCGCATGGTTATGGGATAAAGAAGATACCGATATGAAAGAAGCAGGAGAAGATCTTTCTTATCTTTCTGAAATAGATTTTGCATATATCACCAGGTGATGATATGAGAGGACAAAAAGAGCTTTACGAGCTACTTAAGAGCTTAAATATTGAATATAACTACAGGGAACACCCTCCTGTTGCAACTATCGAGGAAGCAAAAATATACTGGAAAAACCTCGACTCAGGACGATGTAAGAATATATTCCTTCGTAATCATAAGGGGAACAGGCACTACCTGGTTATTCTCGAACACACCAGGAACCTCGTGATGAAAGACCTCGAGCAAAGGCTTAAGCAGGGAAAACTAAGCTTTGCTTCCGAAAAAAGACTTGATAAATACCTGGGACTCTCTCCCGGCTCAGTATCTCCCTTCGGGATAATCAATGATAAGGAACATCATGTTCACCTATTTATTGATAAGAAACTTGAAGAATTTGAGAAGCTATCCTTCCATCCAAATATTAATACTGCCTCACTTGTTATAATGAGATCAGACCTTATTCGGTTTATCGAATACCATGGTAATAGCTACGAATTTATTAAGCTCTACGAAAACTGATATTTCGGATTTATGCTTACTTAGAATCGTTTTAATTTAGAAAATACTGCAACAAGCTCCTTCTTTTAACGTCATTCTAGTGTTTAATGCCAAAACCTGGAGAAAAAATGAAAAAACTTATATTAATCGCTTTGTTTCTCGGAGTGATGCTTTTTGTAGCCGGCCAAAGTCCATTACCAAAAAGAAAATATACTGCATTAAGAGTTGCTGAGGCTCCGGTTATAAATGGTGATTTGAGCGATAATACCTGGTTAAAAGGAGAATGGAGTGGCGATTTCACCCAGCATGAGCCCTACGATGGAGTCAGGCCATCCCAACCAACAGAATTTAAAGTTTCCTTTGATGATCTTAACCTCTATATAGCTATAAAGGCTTATGATTCATCACCTGATAGTATCACAACGCGGATGAGCAGAAGAGACCAGGCTGATGGCGATATGGTTTTTGTAATGATAGATTCCTACCACGATCTGAGAACCGGTTTTGTATTTGGAGTAAGCTCCGCTGGCGTACGCTTCGATGCAATATGGGCTAACGACGGACAAAACCAGGACGAAACCTGGGATCCTATATGGATGGCAAAAGCAAAGACAGAAGACTGGGGATGGTCTGCCGAAATGAAAATACCATTTACACAGCTCAGGTTTAAGGAAAACTCTGCTGATGTATGGGGCTTCCTCGCGGCAAGACAAATATTCAGACATAACGAATTAAGCTTATGGCAGCATATTCCCAGAACAAGCCCCGGATTTGTTCATGCTATAGGTGAACTCGACGGATTAGAAGGTGTTGATCCAAAGAAACAATTCGATATTACCCCCTACGCAGTGGGCTCAGTAAATACATACGAAGCTGAGGAAGGTAATCCCTTTGCCGATGGCAGCGATCTGAAAGGCAATATCGGCTTCGATGCTAAAATAGGTGTTACCAATAACCTTACCCTCGACCTTACAATGTTCCCCGACTTCGGACAGGTTGAAGCCGACCCCTCAGAAGTTAACCTGTCTGCTTTTGAAACATACTTTGATGAAAAAAGACCATTTTTTATCGAAGGAAGCAGCATAACCAGCTTTAATGTAGGGCTGGGAGACGGCGACCAGGGTAATGATAATCTCTTTTATTCAAGGCGTATAGGTCGACGGCCACATGAGTCCCCTGATTATGACTCCGATACGGAATATGCCAGAGTACCACGGTTCACCGATATAATAGGAGCTGCAAAACTTACAGGGAAAACAAAACATGGATTCTCAATTGGAGTCCTTGAAAGCATTACCAGAGAAGTAAAGGCTGAAATAGATAGTGATGGCGACAGATCATTCCAGGTAATAGAGCCTCTTACAAATTACTCCCTGCTAAGGTTACAAAAAGATTTCAGTGAAGGTAACACCATAATAGGTGCTGCTGTTACCAGTACCATCAGGAAGCTCGATGGAACAGATCTCGACTGGCTTCATAAGGACGCAACAACAGGTGGCATAGACTATGCCCAGTACTTTAAAGAGAAAAACTACAGGCTCAGTGGTTCCTTTTACTTTAGCAAGGTAAGAGGCACAGCAGATGCAATAAGCAGAACCCAGGAATCGTCGGCGAGGTATTTCCAGAGACCCGATGCAAGGTACGTGGAGTATGACGATACACGCACAAGCCTCAGTGGCCATGGTGGTAAACTGGAATTTGCAAAAATGGGAGGAAAATGGAACTTTATTTTTATGAATACATGGAGCAGTCCCGGACTGGAGATTAATGATATGGGGTTCTCCAGGCAGTCAGACCGGATATTGAATGTGATATGGACAGGTTATAACTTTATAGAACCATTCAGCATTTTCAGGAGCCTAAACCTCAATAACGATATTTATTCAGTATGGGACTGGGGGGGTAATCTGAACGGAATTGGCTATGAATACAATATAAATGCAAACTTTAAAAATTTCTGGAGCGGTGGCTTCAGCGGTGCATATAATTCCAGGATGGTATCAAATACCCTTTTAAGGGGAGGTCCTTCAATACTTTCTCCTAACAGCTGGCGTTTTAATTACAGGCTGGGCAGTGATGATAGAAAGAAGGTCTCACTATTTTTCTTTAGCTCAATTAATGGTAATGTCGAAAATTCAGTAAAAGGCAATTCATACAGAATTTCTATAACAGCCAGACCAATGAAAGCCCTTTCAATTTCATTATCACCTGGCTACTCTGTTACCAGAAATGATCTGCAATATTTCTCCGGTGATGACGATAAATACCTCTTTGCAACTCTCGATCAAAAAATATTATCCATGTCGCTAAGGGTGAACTATAATATTACACCCGACCTCACAGTGCAGTACTGGGGACAGCCATTTTCGGGTGATTTCAAATTCAGCGAATATAAGATTATTACCGACCCGAGAGCAGAAGACTATGCGAACAGATTCCATGTATATGAAGAAGATACAGAAATCACAAAATCTGACGGGCAATATTATATTAATACCCTGGATTATAGTACTGACTTCGAGAATCCCGATTTTAAAACCAATGAATGGCTGTCTAACCTGGTAGTAAGATGGGAGTTTCTTCCCGGTTCCACAGCCTACCTGGTATGGTCGCAAACAAGAGCCTATGAGGGAGGACCAGGATTATACAACCTGAGTGAAAACCTCGATTACCTCTTTAACGATAAAAAGGCCAACAATACCTTCCTTATTAAATTTTCTTATAGATTTGGCTTAAGATAGGATTCGGGGAGCCGGTAGACTATTAATATATCAAAGCACAATAATTCTTATCTTTAATCTAATAATCTATAATCTTTAACCCTATGCACGAACAGGGAGGTATAATATTCTATCAGACTGGCAATCTGGAGGTATTACATCAGTTCTACACCGGTATAATAGGCGCCACACTCTGGCTCGATCAGGGGGGCTGCCGTATATATAAATTCGGGAATTTGCTTTTCGGATTCTGCCAGCGGGATAACACTGAAACTGGCGGGCTTCTTACCTTTGTCTATCCCGACAGAAAAGGAGTGGATAAGATATACAAGAAATTATCCGATCCCGCCCTGGCCACACCTGTCGATAATCCTGACTACAGGATTTATCACTTCTATGCAAAGGACCCCGATGGCAGGTCAATTGAGTTCCAGTACTTCTGGGACGATATTTAAATTGTGAGTCGTGAGTGCTAAGTTATGAGATAATAATAATTAATTAACAGTTATAAAGAAGATGAGAAGAAAAGAGAGAGAAATTAAGGATATCTCCCTTATTGAAGAAATAATTTCCAGGTGCGATGTATGCAGGATCGGCCTTTCTGATAAGAACATACCATATATTGTACCCCTTAACTTCGGATATCAGAAAGGAAACCCCTCATGCTTCTATTTTCATTGTGCCACCGACGGAAGAAAGATTGATATTATCAGACACAATAATTATGTGTGCTTTGAGCTCGATACAGATCATAAGATAACAGATGGAGATAAGGCCTGCGACTACTCAATGCTTTACAGCTCTGTTATGGGTACGGGGAAAATATTTATTGTTGATAATGAGAATGAGCGTCAATCGGGACTTAACTGCCTGATGCAACACTATACCGGCAAGGATGATTTTTCCTTTAAGACATCAACTATGCTTAAGACCACCATCTTACGACTGGATATTGATTCTGTATCCGGGAAACAGGTGATTTAACGGCGAAAGACAAACGACAAAGGGTAATTTATTAACTCTTCCTTATGCCGTTCGCCTTTGGCCTTTTGCCGTCTCATTTATTCTATTCTTAAAGTATCAGCCGGATTTGTTCTTCCTGCCCTGAACGATTGGAAGCTGACTGCAATAGCAGCAACAGAAAGTGAAATAAGTGCAACAAGCAATATTAAAATAGGGCTAATACCTGACCTGTAAGGAAAATCCTGAAGCCACTTATTTAAATAAATAATGGCTATGGGTAGACCGATAAGAAGAGCTATGCCTACAAGGATCAAAAATTCTGAAGTGAGTTTGGATACCACACTAAATACTGAAGCGCCCATAACTTTTCGTATTCCTATTTCCCTGCTTTTCTGCTCTGCAATAAATGAAGACAGCCCATACAAGCCCATGGCTGCCAGTAATATGGCCAGTATAGTGAAATACTTAAACAGGTCGCCCATCCTTGTCTCAGCCCTGTACATATCATCCACCTTATCTGCAATAAAACTGTAATCAAGTGGGTAGGCAGGTATTATGTCTGCCCATATTTCCTCAAGTGCAGCAAGAGCTTCCTCGTGTCCATTCTCACTAACCCTGACAACAATAAAATTAAATGGCTCGGGTGAACTACATACAAAAACTATTGGCTCAATCACTTCGCTTGCCGGTTTAAAATAGAAATTCTCCATAACACCAATAACTGTTCCTGACACCCCAAAATCAAATCTTAAACCAACAGGATTCTCCACTCCCATCAGTTTCGCCACTTCTTCATTTATTAAAAATGCTGCCGTACTGTCGGTTAGCATATCTGAAGGATAATCTTCAGTAAAAGGCCTGCCGTACTTTATTTTTATACCCATGGTTTTAGTATAAGCAAAATCCACCCTGTTAAACCCTATCAAAACTCTTTTTTCGGGGTCCTTACCTTCCCAGTCGGCACCTCCTGAATTTGATCCCAGATAATAGGGAGTTCCACCAGAAGCAGTCACCCCTTCAATCAGTGGATGACGTTCAAGCTCTTTCTTAAGAGTCGGGTAGCTTGTCTTTACATTATCCATCATTGAAATAACAATGGTATTATCCTTGTCATATCCAAGATCAATTTCTCTCATATATTTCACCTGTGAAAAAATAACCAGTCCGCAGGTGGCCAGGAATACTGATAAAACAAACTGAATAATAACAAGCACCTTTCTTAGCCTTCCACTCTTTGTGCCCCCGCTTCTTTCTCCTTTAAGAACCTCCAGTGGCTTAAAAGATGAGAGATAAAATGAAGGATATAATCCGGCCACCAGTCCTGTAAATAAGGAAAGCAATAGATAGCCTATAATATATTCAGGTCTGAAAATATCAGCTATACTGAAAGATTTACCTGCTGTAGTATTAAACACACCTATCAGCAGACCAACAAGGATCAGTGCAACAAAAAGTGCAATCATTACCTGCATAACAGATTCAATCAGGAACTGTAACATAATTGATTTTTTCTGAGCTCCCGAGACCTTCTTGATCCCGATTTCTTTAGAACGATTTGCTGATCGTGCTGTCGACAGGTTTATAAAATTAATGCAGGCAATTAAGAGCACAAAGATTGATATGGCACCGAATATATATACATATATAACTGCTCCCACAGGGCTGGCATAACCAAAATAACCATGCAACCTTATCCTGTGTATAGGGTTTACCATAAATACTGCAGAAGATCGATCCCTGTGATCGTTTATTATCTGAGTTAGTTTCTCTCCTACATGTTCGAGCTTAGCATTATTTACCAGCTTAACATAAGTTAATATAGAGTTTGATCCCCATGTATCATCACTGGCAACACCTACCTCATAGAGAAACTCATAGGGTATAACGCCGTCAAAACTATGAATGGTATTATCTGGGAGGTTCTCAATAACACCGGTAACAACAAATTCCATCTGCCTCTCAACTGTAAGCCTTTCACCAATTGGATTCTCATCACCAAAATATTTCTCGGCAGTTTCTTTGGTAATTACTATTGAATGGGGCTCATTAAGAGCTGTACCAGGCTCTCCATAGATAAATTTAAAGTCAAAAATCAGAAAGAAGCTTGAATCCACAGCCCTGAAATTTGACTCATACATTTTCAGGTCTCCCCTCTCAAACAGAAGTCTTGGTAATCCACTTACCCTTGTAAAATCAGTAATCTCGGCTATATCATTTTTCCATACCGGTCCACTGGGCACAGGTGTAACAGTTACATGATAGGGATCTCCATCTCCGTAACTCTGATCCTGTTCTACCCTGTAGATAAGATCATAGTCGGTATAAAATTTATCATAACTCAGTTCATGCTGTATCCACATTAAAATCATAATGGTTGCAGCCAGGCCAATAGCCAGCCCTGAAATATTAATAAAAGTAGATGATTTGTGTTTAAGCAGACTGCGCATAGCAATCTTAATAAAGTTCTTTATCATGTTCGGTGTTATGTTGGTTTTGTTAAATGACGAAGAAAATATTATCGCGTCCCACAATTCGATATTTTTTTTCATAAATTGCCCTGCCTGCAACATTCTAGAGATTATTAAGTCATTAGAATATTATGCATTTGAGAAAATCTATTCAATGCAGATTTTACAGAGAGAAACAACAAATAAATATTAAGACATGATAGAAGCATCTAAAACCACAAAATTTATAAGCCTTGCCTTTTTATCAATATTATTATCTCAGGTAGTATTTGCACAGGATGATAAAGCCCTGGAGTCTATAACTGCAGATGAATTAAAGGGACATATTTATTTTCTGGCATCCGACTTTATGGGAGGCAGGGTTGGGCCGTCTGAAGAATACGAGATTGCAGCCCAATATGTAGGAACACAATTTGCTGCATCAGGACTTGAACCTATTATCACTAATGATGACGGATCAGAATCATTTTTCCAGGAAGTTCCCTTTGTAAAAACTGTATTTGGAGATAAGCTAAGCTGGAAAATCACCAGAGATGGTAATTTAAGCACCCTGTCGCATAATAGCGACTTTAAAATATTATTCGCCGATAAACTTACCTGCAAAAATACTGAACTGGTTTATGTCGGATTTGGTATTGAAGAACCCGATTATAACTGGAACGACTTTAAGGATCTTGATCTGAAAGGGAAGATCCTTCTGGTAATCGGTGGTGCACCGGTTAAAAAAGGCAACCCAGTCCTTCCCCATGAAATACACCAGAAATATACAGGCGCTCGAGGCCTGCAGGGAAAAATTGGAGTCCTGTTAAATAAAGGTGCTGCAGGCATAATAATTGTTGATGTTGATGGCTCTGCCGGGATGCCTTTTGCCATGATCCCAGGTGAGTTCGGAAAAGAAAAATATATCTATAAAGGCGTCGGAGAAAATAGTAATTTACATTCATTACCTTCGATCTACCTGGCAAAACCGGAAGTATTTGAAATACTGATGGCCGGAAATAAAAGTAATCCCCTTACAAACAGGGAAGATCTGATTAAAAACTATAAGCCCCAGTTACTAAAAGATACCTACCTCGACAGTGAGATTGAAATAGTGAGCCAGGAGCCAATAACAACTAAAAATGTTATCGGCATGGTTGCGGGAACCGACCCTCTTCTAAAAGATGAATATATAGTTGTGGGTGCCCACCTCGACCATGTAAAACCGGTTATGGGTCAGGTATGTAATGGCGCCGACGATAATGCAAGTGGATCATCAGCTGTAATGGAAATTGCAGAAGCGATTGCGATGAATCCCTGCAGGCGATCTGTTATATTTATTACTTATACAGCAGAAGAAATGGGATTGCATGGATCTGAGTACTTTGTACACAGCAATGCAGTGCCACTTGACAGTATCAGGTTTAATCTCAATATGGATATGATTGGCAGAAGCGATCCTGGCAACGAAGAAACACGTGCACATTATGTTGTAAGCAGTAAAAAGTATATAAATAGCATTGAGTCATTTATCAGGGAAATTAATAATGGAGTAACTGATTTCCCGCTTATATTCGATAACGATGAAGACTCACCCGGTGGAAGTGATCATATGTCATTTATAAGTGAAAACATACCTGCATTCTTCTTCTTTTCAGGTATCCATAAAGATCTTCATCAGCCAGGGGATGATCCGGATAAAATAGATTACGAAAAGGCTGAAAGTATATCAAAGCTCAGCTACCTGATTGTAAGAAAGCTGGCCAATATGGAAAATGTTCCTGCTTTTGAGTAAAATGTCAATCTAATACCCGAGGTCCTTTAACAGGCCGGTTTCAATATCGTACAGCCAGGCATGCACAAGCGGATGTCCCGATTCCAGTCTTGAGCTTCGTACAAGCTTAAGTGAATCTATATTACGACACTGTTCCTGGGTGTTTAATTCTATCAGTCGCTTATATTTTTCATCTTTATCCAGATTGTCAAGATCCTTAGAATTATTGTGCATTACCTCCCTGATATTCGATACCCACGACCCCAGGATTGTGTCTTCATCTTTCGATTCCATAGCAGTCTTAACTCCTCCGCATTTAGTATGGCCACAAACTACTATATGTTTAACTTTCAGGTGCTTAACAGCATATTCTATTACACTGAGGATATTCGTGTCTGATGTGCTCACTACATTAGCAATATTGCGGTGAACAAAAAGGTCTCCCGGTTCTGCACCCATTATAGTCTCAAGAGGGACCCTGCTGTCGCTACAGCCTATAATCATAAAGTCGGGGTTTTGCCCATGGCTGAATTTGCGAAAGAAGTCACTGTCAGCATCCTTTTTTTCCTTAAGCCACTTACGATTATTCTGAAATACTTTTTCATATGAAAGCATAACAACTATTTTTCGGGGATAAGTTTTATTAATACTATCTCGCTTCTGGTACCAAGCCTCATTGGCGGACCAAAGGTGCCTAGCCCCTGCGAAACAAATATTCTTGTATTCTTATAGGAATCGAGTCCTCTGTTATATTTGAACACCAGGTCATTAATCAAGGTAATTGGGAAAAGCTGACCAGCATGAGTATGACCTGACAAATAAAGATCTATTCCCTCCTCACTGGCATATTGTATTCCATCAGGACTATGATGCATTAATATTGATGGCATTGTGCTATCTATAGCCAGCCCGGGAAGTATATTTTTAATTGTCTCCTTTCCCAGTGTGGCATGCATTCCAACTGTTGTGCTATCAGGAAGCAGGTGATTAAGCCCGACAATCTGAAGTCCGCCTTCCAGGGCAACTTCATTTTCCAGAACCCTTACTCCTGCGTCCCTCAGTAAACTCTTTATCTTCTGAACACCGGTATATCCATCATGATTACCTTCCACAAAATAAACAGGGACATTAGTTTCCCGAAGGGGATCCAGGGTCCCGGAACAAAGCCTTATCCTACCGTCAAAAAGATCACCCGTAATTAATATCATATCAGGATTCTGAATGTTGGATATATTTACAATCCTTTCAAGAAATTTCTCACCCCTGAAATGCCCGATATGAATATCTGAAAGATGTATTAATGAAAGCGATCGCTCCAGTCCGGGAACAGGAATATCAAGCTTTCTCACTTTGATATTATATGAGTTTATTATTCCAAGTATC
The DNA here is from genome assembly GCA_964634565.1 of uncultured Rikenellaceae bacterium. Taxonomy (GTDB): domain Bacteria; phylum Bacteroidota; class Bacteroidia; order Bacteroidales; family VadinHA17; genus JAUVKT01. Next base: position 15,893 of record CAZWLP010000025.1, read on the forward strand.
GATATAATAAAAGTGGAGGCAATAACAATAATTCCTCTGTTAACAGGCTTAAGCGGGATAAGCAGCGACAGGAGATTAACAATAATAACCAGGATAAACAGATAAAGAACCATACCCATTACAAGAGCTGAAAATTTATAAACTAAAGATCCGGCCTGACTGACCGAGTTTGAAAATCCAAATAAGCCAAATATCATCATAATACTTAGCCCTGCAAATAAGATATAAAGTGGCCTGAGTTCATTAAAATTAAAATACCTGCCAAAACTTCTTGCCAGGTAAATATTTGCCCATGTCATAAAAGACAGGAATAAAATCAGGAATATAAACGGAAAAATTGCTCTCATATAATTAAAAAGAGAACAAATGTAATACAATAATGTTTTAAGTCCGATTTGGCCAATCTTTATCTCCCGTTTTGTTTTTTCTACCTTTTATTAAGCGCGTCGGCGGCAGCCATACTTCCATACTTTATCATATCAGCTGCCTTGAAGAAGTCGTATGTGCTGCACGAATCCCTCGATACCTTGATTATTATATCCGGGTTGTATTTCTCCAGGTTTACCTGGGCATTGTGGTAAATCATACTGCTGATTGTCCTGCTTATAAGATCAAAATACCCAAGGTCTTCATCATCCTTCTCAGGCAGTATTTTTCTGAGGTGTGCCTGAAATTCCTTAATCTTTTTATTATATATACTCTCTGCCTTCTCTGTTTCTTTTTGGGGAATATCTAATTCAGGCTTTGGAATATTGGCATTAACATTTACCACTACCAGTATATCTCTCCTGCTTCGTTCAACAACATCAACCGGGATATTATTCATTACGCCTCCATCTACAAGAAGGGCATCTCCCTTTTCTACAGGCTTCAGAACGGTTGGTATTGCTACCGAGGCCCTCATTGCCTCGTAAATACTTCCCGACCTGAAAACTATCTCCTCCATCTTATTAAGGTCGACAGCTACAGCAGCATAAGGTATTCTGAGGTCTTTTATGTCGGTATCGGGTATGAATTTCTTCATGGCACTAAAGACCTTATCGCCCTGCACCAGTCCCTGTTTGCTAAGAGTAAAATCGACAAGGCTGAATACCTTTCTCCTGTCGAGGCTCAGCATCCACTCTTTAAACTCATCCAGTTTCCCCATCGCATATGCTCCTCCAACGACAGAGCCCATAGAAGTACCGGCAACAGAGGTAATTTCATAACCCTGTTTTTCGAGTTCCTCTATTGCACCGATATGCGCAATTCCCCTGGCACCGCCTCCCGACAATACCAGGGCTACTTTCTTTTTCATATTTTTTTAATGCTTAAAAGCCAAATATAAGAAATTATTTAGCGCCGGCGGCTTTCAGCATTTCAACAATTTCCGGATGCTTTGATCCGACAAGGGAAATGGGTGTCTTACCATCAGCTGTTTTTGCATTTACATCTGCACCCTTCTTAATAAGAAAGCTGACCAGGTCCTTATTACCATTACTGCAGGCATAATGAATTGCTGCCCAGCCCTCTACATCCCCGGAAGTAGCTGCTTCATTTACATCAGCACCCTTTGAGAGCATAAGCTCTGCCAGTTCAAGATCAGTGGCTCCCATTAGTATGCCAAAGATGCAGCTTGTAAATATCCCCCTGCCGTCATCTCTCCGGACAGTGATATCTGCACCCTTTTCCAGGAGCATAAGTGTTATTTCTTTCGATCTTTCAGCTGCATCAAGAAGAGCTGTAGTGCCATCATTTGCACGTATATTGACATCGGCACCTGCATTGATAAGGAATTTTGCCATTTCATCATAAGGTGACCTGCTACTGTATGTAGAGGCCCACATAAGCGCTGTATATCCATTATCGCTCTGCCTGTTAATATCGGCGCCGTCAGCGAGGGCCTTTTTCGCAGCCTCGACGTCTGCACGTATGGTCGCACTGTAGAGAGGATCGCTCTCCTGGGCTTCCTGTGCGTTAATATTTGCTGCAGCTTTGTGATTTCCATTTGTCGGTGCGTTTATTGAGGTACTACTATTCTGTGATCCGGCGCCTGATTTTTTTACAAACTCTACCCTCCTGTTACTGGCTTTGCCTTCGGGAGTGTCATTGGGCGCTACTGGCTTGCTTTCGCCATATCCCCTGAAGCTAAGACGGTCTTTCGACAATCCCATCGACACCAGTTGCTTCATAACCGTTTCGGCCCTGTCCTCTGATAGCTTCTGGTTTAGATCGTTATCACCATCACTGTCGGTATGCCCTTCAATGCTTACTGCAACATCAGGATGCTCTGAAAGCATTTTATATATCTCGTTAAGAACACCCATAGATTCGGGTCGTAATGAGGCCTTACCTACATCGAAACGAATACCATTAGATACAATCTTGCCATCCTGCAGAAAGCGGTCGTAATATTTTACACCGCCCTCAGCAAGCCTGAAATTTTTTATAAAAAACTGATTTATATCTGAGCCATGATAAGCATGCAATGTAATACCCATTGGGTCAAAATGAAGATGTGGGATATTAATAAGCCTTGTTTCGTTAATATATGCTTTCATTTTCCCATTGGTAAAAGCAATAGAAATATGTGCCCATTGGTTATCTATTGACCCATTTTCAGGTATTCGACTCCTGGCCGGAGAAAGTTCCATCCCCTGGTAATTAATACCAAGTGAACTATAATTAGATGATACATTCTGGTTCTTTCTATCAAAAAAATATACCTGGAAATTGTTGTGGTTATTCATATACAGATCGAACTCAATGGTAAACACTTCAGGGAGATAATCAATATTAGGATTCTTCAGGTATGGAACAATCATTGGACTACCTCCCCTGAACATTATTACCTTTTCTCCTCCAAACTCTGCATTCTCAATCGTGCCCTGAAACAGGTCCCACCTGGACGGAAACTCCCCGTTTTCCTCGTGTAGAAGGTTATCTTCAAAAATAATCTTGTCGCCGGGCACAAAATCATATTTCGACCAGCTAAGAGTTGGTGAACTTTGTGCAGCCTGCTGTGCCTGCTTATTTCCCTGCGCCTGGTTAGTTATTACATTCTGATTGTTGTTTTGTGAAGGCTGATTTGCTGTTGAACTATCTGCAGCCTCATTGCCCAGAATGCCTTTTAATCCACTTTCAAACTTATCAAAACCCTTTTTAACATTTTCGTCGGCCTTTTTATTTACTCTTTTACTTGCCTCCCTGTTTATCTTTTCCTTCAGATTTATTTTAATCTGTCCTGAAACATCAGGTGTGAAAACAAAGACTCCCAGTGCTAATAATATAATTAGTGCTGAATTTTTCATGGCATAGAATTTAGTGGTTGATTTATTTCTTTGCTAACAAACCAAGTTATAAAAATATTTATTAGAGTTCAAGTTTTTTATTACTTTCAACCATTAAAATCACTCTGATATGGACGTTGAAATACTTGCACGATTACAATTTGCTCTTACAATAGCCTTCCATTACATCTTTCCTCCACTCTCTATCGGACTGGGACTTATAATGGTTACAATGGAATGGAAATACCTTAGAACAGGGAATAAGGTTTATGAAACCATGACAAGGTTCTGGACAAGGATCTTTGCCCTTGTATTTGGTATTGGTGTTGCAACAGGCATTGTAATGGAGTTTGAGTTTGGTACAAACTGGGCAAAATACTCAAGATATGTTGGCGATATATTTGGTAGCGCTCTCGCCGCAGAAGGGATCTTCGCCTTTGCTCTCGAAAGTGGATTTCTTGGAGTTCTATTGTTTGGATGGAACCGGGTTAGCTCCCGCGTCCACTTTATAGCCACAATAGGGGTCTTTTTTGGATCGCTGTTTTCTGCAGTGTGGATAGTTATAGCCAATAGCTGGCAGCAAACGCCTGCCGGTTATCATATAGTCGGAGAAGGTCTTAATGCACGGGCAGAAATAACAGATTTCTGGGCAATGGTTTTTAATCCCTCGTCGATAGACCGCCTCACTCATGTCTGGCTTGGAGCATTTCTTGCAGGTGCGTTTCTGGTAATTAGTGTTCATGCTTTCTACCTGCTTAAGGATCGCTATGTTGAACTTTCTCAGAAAGCTCTTAAGACAGCACTTGTTATTGCTACAATAGCATCCCTGGCCCAGCTCTTTACCGGTCATCGTTCGGCCGATGGCGTGGCCGTAAATCAACCTGCAAAACTTGCAGCATTTGAAGGACATTATCCTGAAAACGAGCCGGCCGATATGTATCTCTTTGGTTGGGTAAATGAAGATAAGCAGGAAGTAAAGGGTCTTAAAATTACGGGTGGTTTAAGTATGCTTATTCATTTTGATGCAAAAGAACCTGTGGCAGGATTAAGATCATTCCCTGAAGACGAAAGACCTGGTAAGGTGAATTATGTATTCCAGTTTTACCATCTTATGGTTGCCATTGGAATATTACTTATTGCAATAAGTGTATTTGCCACAATACAATGGTGGAGAGGGAAAATATTCAAGCAAAGATGGTTATTATGGGTGCTTGCATTTTCTGTTATACTTCCCCAGCTATCAAATCAGCTGGGCTGGTTTGCTGCTGAGATGGGTAGACAGCCCTGGGTGGTTTACGGTCACCTGAGAACATCAGATGCTCTGTCCGAATCGGTTAACTCGGGACATGTCATCTTTTCACTGATTTTCTTTACTATGATATATATCCTGCTCCTCTTACTCTTCTTCTACCTTGCAAATAAGAAAATACAGAAAGGACCATACGAAGAAGATGAGTCTGAGAACAGGCTTATGCTAAAAGATATTGCAGAACAATTTGAAAAAAGAAATAATTAAGAGCTATGCAAACATTTTTAGGAATAGATTACCCCACTCTCTGGTTTCTTGTTGTTGGTGCACTGTTTTCAGGTTATGCCATACTCGACGGATTTGACCTTGGTGCAGGAGCCTGGCACTTATTTTTGCGGGAAGATAAAAGCAGAAGAATTGCACTGAACGCTGTCGGACCGGTTTGGGATGGCAACGAAGTATGGCTGGTAATAGGAGGAGGAGCTCTGTTTGCAGGTTTTCCCGAGGCCTATGCATCTCTTTTTTCGGCAATGTATATTCCTTTTATTCTCTTTCTCGGCTTCCTTATCTTCAGGGCTGTAAGCATTGAATTCAGAAGTAAGGAACCTATGCGATGGTGGCGACAGGTATGGGATATCAGCTATAGCGTCTCAAGTGCAATGCTGGCACTGCTGCTGGGTGTTGTACTTGGTAATGTTCTTATCGGAATGAGTATGGATGAGCAGTTTGTTTATACAGGTAAATGGATTCAGTTCCTTAATCCCTATTCTCTCCTGGTAGGACTCACATCACTATCATTGTTTATGGTACACGGAGCCATCTACCTTACCATGAAGACTGAAGATGCCCTGTTCGAGAAGATTTCAAGACTTCTGAAAAGATCCATTTTTGTTTTTACCGCTCTTTTTGTTGTGGTAACACTCGTATCACTTCTGGCATATCCACATCTTACTGATAAATTCCTTTCCAGGCCAATATTGCTTATTGTTCCATTGCTTGCTTTCCTCAGCATAGCAAATGTACCCCGGCTGGCAACCAAAGGAAAGTACCTGCGTTCTTTTATCTTTTCATCACTGGCAATTAGCTTCCTGCTTATTATTGTTGCAATAGAATTATATCCTGTGATAATTATTGATAAAGGAAACATGGTAAATAACCTGACTATTTACAATGCAGCTTCATCCGAAAAATCACTGGGCATTATGCTTACTATTGCTGCAATAGGATTACCTCTGGTCTTAGCCTATACAATTTTCGTATATCGGACCTTCTGGGGCAAGGTAAAGCTGGATGAGCACAGCTATTAGATTATCTTATCATTTGCATAAGCAATCCGCAAAAATAAGCTCCAAAGGTTCCAACTGCATATCCGAAGACTGCAAGCAAAATTCCAACCGGAGCCAGGGAGGGATGAAATGCTGAGGCCACGATAGGAGCTGATACAGGACCACCAATATTTGCCTGACTGCCAACTGCAAAGAAAAAGAAAGGGGCTTTGATAAGTCTGCCAACAAGTATCAGCATCCCTATATGGAAAAACAACCAGATAAGACCAATAATGAAAAAATGAGGATTATCAAGAAGATAATTCAAATCAATATTCATTCCGATTGTAGCTACCAGAAAAAACAGAAATGCACTTCCAAATTTTGAAGCCCCAACTCCTTCCAGTCGCCTTACTTTAGTAAAAGACAGCAAAATCCCTATTATTGTGGCAATAATAACAATCCAGAAAAAATTATTTGTAAGAGCATATCTTTCAAGTTGAGGGTAGTATAACTTCAGCCATGGGGTAATAAGATTAGCGAGAAAATGAGCCAGACCTGTAACTCCAAAAGCCACTCCTAACAACATCATGATGTCGGGGAAGGTACTTACTCTCGTTATTTTTTTTTGATAGTCCTCTACCTTTTTCTGAATTTTTGCAATCCCAGAAGAATCGGCCCGGAATATCTTATCAATCACCTGCGGTTTAGCAGCAAAATAAAGTAATATAGCCATCCAGATATTCGCTAATATAACATCAACGGCCAACATTTGACTGAATAATTCTTTGCTTGGATGGAATATTTCAATCATTGCAGCCTGATTTGCACCCCCACCTATCCAGCTACCGGCCATTGTTGTCATACCACGCCAGACTTCCTCTCCATTATATATAAATAGATCGGGGTCAGCCACAGAAATAATAATGATAGACAAAGGACCTCCAATTATTATTCCTACTGAACCAGCTAAAAACATGATAATTGCCTTCCCTCCAAGTTTCCAAATAGCTTTCAGGTCAATAGTAAGTGTTAGCAATACCAAACTGGCTGGCAGGAAATAATTAATCGCTACAGAATATAGCCTTGATTCTTTGCCGGAAACAATACCAAAAGTATTTAATAAACCTGGTAGAAAATAGCATAAGAGGATAGCTGGTATGAAAGTGTAAAATTTCTTCCAAAACTTTCCTTGCAATGAGCTCGTGTAGAAGACTAAGGCCAACAGGAAAAACAAAAGACCGGCCACAACGGGATCACTTTCTAGAAGAGCTTTTTTTTTTACTACACCATCATTACTGATTTGTTCCACGAACATTCCCTTACCCTTTTCAACAAGCTTCTCTCTATGATCTATAATTATACTGTCTCCATGTGCATATATTGAACTCATATGCTCTGAGTTTGTATTATTAAAAATAATTAAGGTCTGATCCGGAAGATTATACGCCTTGTCACTGTCTTCATTTATGACACTACCACCCTTTAATTCATTTAAATTTACTACTAATGAATTTACAAAACGGGAAATATAAGTTCTATTCCCGGCCCAACTGCCAGTATGATATAAATGATATCCGAGAATTGAATCATAATTAACCCTCCATCCAAATGCGTAATTTGATTCTACTCCTTCAATATATTGAGGCGTATACATCATAACGAAGGATTCATTATCAATCAATGCATTTGTTCCTAAAAGACTATCCCACCTGGCAATATCTTCGACTGTAGTAGATAACCTTCCAGGACCAAGCCGGGCGCCTAAAAAAGAAACATATTCTTTGCCAGAAATGGAGTCCGGCAATACATAACATTTTTTTTCTGAATCATAATAATACCCCGGAGCATAATTTTCTTTATAAAGAATTGAATCGCGTTCAATAAATCCGGTATTTTTAAACCCATAAGGCTGAAAAATATTCTCATCTAGAAACCGATCCAGGGGTTTCCCACTGACAAAATCAACTACCTCAGCTAAAACAATATAGCCACCATTGCTATATTTATAATTACCTCCGGGCTTAAAAAGAAGGTCCGGCTTATAATGAGAATAGTATTCAATAATATCCTTATTCGAGCATGTAATATCTTTCGGCCAGCTGGTGTAAAAATAATCTTCATATTCAGGCAATCCGGATGTATGTGTCAGCAAATGCCGGATGGTAATATTATCGTATGGAAGAGGGGTCTGAAGATATTTATTTACAGGTTCATCAAGTGTAATCATTCCCCTTTCAAAAAGTATCATGATTGACATTGAAGTGAACTGCTTCGAAACTGAAGCAATCTCCATCTGCGTTGATGTTGTAAAAGGATCTTGTCTTAAAAAATTAGCATAGCCATATGCTTTCTCAAAAACTGTCTTACCATTATCTTTAAAAAGAACAGCTCCATTAAAATCCTGGTAATATGCCAGCGAATCAAAATAATTTTCTAGTTCATCTGCGATATTATCTGCATCAGAATGATTCTTACAAGAAGCAAAAATAATAGTTATGAATACTGATATAATGAAAAGCTTACTTCTCATAAAAAATAAAAATCTATGTTTCATTAAAATATTATTTTGAAATTTTTAATAGTCTCATTCCATATAAATCACCAGCTATAACATACTCCAACTCTTCTCAGCATTGATTAATCCAATGCCCGGGAGATTATTATTTACAAGTTCGCCCCCATGCATTTTGATACCTGTATATGGATCATTCCTTATTCCCAGGTTCCCATCAAGATCAATATAATCAGCCTCTGAAGCCAGATGGAATGCTGCAGAAATAGAACATGAGGTCTCAGACATACAACCAATCATTATTTTCAAATTCTTTGACTTTGCAAGCCGGATCATTTTAAGACCTTCATTCAAACCTGTCGACTTAACCAATTTAATATTTATTCCATCATAAAACTGATCGGCAGTTTCAACATCATCTAGCCTCTGTATTCCTTCATCTCCAATAATAGGAAGAGGGCTTCTGGCCTTCAGCCAATTCAATTCCTTTTTACTGCTTACGGGCATGGGTTGTTCAACTAAAACAACATTTTGATCGCACAACCATTTAATTCGATCGAGAGCAGTATATTTATTGCCCCAGCCCTGGTTTGCATCAACATATAAAGGTTTGTTGCTCTCATGTCTGATAACATTAATAATTGCCCTATCTGAACGAGTACCAAGCTTTACCTTTAATACTTTAAATTCCTGTGCCTCTGCTACCCGATTTTTAATTATCTCCGGCCTATCTATACCTATTGTTTTAGAGGTATAAATCTTATTTACACCTTTTAATCCCAGGTATTTATATAAGGGAATGCCCTTAAGTTTTGAAGCTATATCATGAATTGCAATATCTAAAGATGCTTTTACAGCAGTATTACCCGAATCAACATGGTCGATATAACTCAATATTGAATCAATATCAAAGGGGTCGTTAAATTGATTCAGGTCTGTTTTCTGTAAAAACTGTCTTGCTGTAATATGACTTTCACCATACAAGGGAGGCATAGATGCTTCTCCATAGCCATGAATATCATCAAAACTTAACTTTAACAATAGCACTGGCGTTTCAGATCGTGCTCCGCGAGCAATCCTAAAAATGTGCTTATGCTTAAGATTAATGGCTTTATACTTAATTTTATACGGCATACAGCAAATACTATTTTACATTACTCCCCATCCATAGTAATTAATTGTTTGCGGAGAAATAACAAAATAATTTATAATACCTGAATTCAGATTAATATTACCCGTTTAAAAATGGACTAATAAATATTTTAGTACCCCGGATTATTCTCATTGATATTTGGGTTTGCATCTATCTCACTAAGAGGTATTGGTAAAATAAACCTGTCGTTGGGATAAGATGCAACTATAATATCTTCAGAGTTAATAATATTAACACCCTTCTTATTTCTGTTCAGATCAAATAAGCGATGACCTTCAAACGCCAGTTCCTTTCTTCTTTCAAGGATGATCCTGTCGATTAAGTCCTGTCCTGATATCCCTGATACTGCTGCCGAAGGATCTGCTCTTTCCACAATCTGGTTCAAATCAGCCAGCGCAAGAATTGGTTCCTCGCTATTTGCATATGCTTCCGCCCGATTCAGATATACTTCAGAAAGCCTTAAGACTTTAATATTATCGGTATGTAATGCCCCATCAGGATATTTCTCTACAAAATTTGCAGGATCTTCCGCATTTGGTTTAACCCCTATCCTTATAAGATCCCGTCTTACATCGTTTAACTCATATTCATTTAACAGGTCATCTGTTACAAGAGCATCTGCATATCCTGCAACATCGAAAGTGTGACCAATACTATTTGATTCTGCATTATCTGTTTCTGTATTAACCACCTCAAATAAAGATTCAGAATTGAAGTCTACATCCCAACTATCTACATAATCAGGATTTAAGACTAATGAATAATTAATAGATGAGATTACATTATTAGCATGAATAATAGTTTCGTCCCAATCTTCTTTATATAAGTTCACCCGGCAGAGCAATGCCTCAGCAGAAGGAATTGAAAAATATCCATCGTTCTTGTCCTCATTCATAAGAATAATTGAATCTTCAAGATCTGAAATAATTGCATCATATACTTCCTTAACACTGTTCCTTGCTGGGAGAATAGGATCATCACTTATAGTTGAAACAATGGGAATACCAGGATGAGAAGCATCAGCAGTGTAGTTATATGGTTGTGCAAAAAGTCTAACAAGGTCAAAATGAGCTAAAGCCCTTAAGGCATAGGCCTCTCCAATTAATTGACTCATTTTATCTGGCTGTGGGTCGCCTGAGTCAACAATACGCTCAGCGGCCTGTATAGCTTTTGAAGCATTTATTATTACAGCATACATCACATTCCAGGCATCCTCAACATATCCATCACGCTCCTGAACGATAAAAGCATCAAAATCCAAATATCGACCAGAATTTTTAGCACTAATAAATAGATTATCGGCCATCAGATCAGGAATTAATATCATCGACCTGCCATAATAATCAGAACTTTGCAACAGGCTGTAAACGCCATTAACCGCGGCCTGCATTGAATTAACATCAGTTATTGCATTATCTGTTGATAAATTTTGCTTTGGTTGAATTTCCAGAAAATCTTTACCGCAGGATACAAGTAATAATGATAATACTACAATGAGATAATATTTGATATTATTTTTCATATTTTGGTTTTTTTCAATTTATTAAGTAATAAACAGAACTAATTAAAAAGACAGGTCAATCCCAAAAACTAACTGTCTGGTTGCAGGGATCCGAAGATCTGTTAATCCATCTAATCCTACTTCCGGATCAGACTCAATACTCTTGTCGAACAAATATGTCCAAAGATTGCTTCCCCTGAGGTATACACTTGCACTACTAAGTTTGACCTTTTCCGTCCAGACAGATGGTAAACTATATGCGAGTGTTAAGTCTCTTAATCTAATAAAGCTACCATCATATAGAAAACGTGTGGAATGCTGGCTGGATGAACCCGATTGAGTATTGCCCCAAACGACTTTAGGAACATCCGTAATATCTCCAGGGTTCTGCCAACGATAATCATAAATCTTCCTCGACATCATCCCCCTGTCGTTAAGCTTTGATTTACCATCACTTGCTATGTACCTACCCCAGTAGTCATAAACCTTATTCCCATAATTATAATAAAGCAAGAAGGAAAGCGATATATTTTTATAACTAAAGGTATTAGTCAGTCCTCCAAAGAGATCAGGCATTGAGCTTCCCTGATAATATCTTTCTGCCTCAGCATAATTATTAGTAGTAGCTGTTTCTGACTCATCCAAATACCACAGGGCATCCCCATTATCCGGATCAACTCCGGCATAACCAATAAGGTAGAAAGAATAATATTCATATCCTTCATCTCGGATAAAGGTTGTAGTTATTATCGGTTCATCACCCGGTAAACTGGTTATCTCATTATTATTTGTAGAAAGATTAAAGTCCGTTATCCAGCTGAAACCACTTTCTGTTCTGATATTCTGTGAACTTAAAGATATTTCCAGACCTGAATTAACCATCTCTCCTCTGTTATCAAGTATTGTTGTAATACCATTAGTTCCGGAAAGTGGCACATTCATTAATAAATTGGAAGTTGTTCGGTGGTAATATTCTATTGTTCCTGACAACCTGCTTAAAACCTTAAAATCAACCCCAATATTAAATGGAATATTCTTCTCCCATGTTAAATCCGGATTAGATTGTTGCATATAGGTGAATCCGGGATTATTCGCATAATTTTCTCCCGTACTATATAAACCTAATGTTGCGAAATCATCAATTCCATCCTGATTGCCATTTATTCCATAGCTAGTTCTAATTTTCAATTCATTAATAAAATCCAAATTGGAAATAAATGATTCTTTATCAAGGCTCCATGATAATCCTAACGATCCGAAATTGGCATACCTTACTGCACTACCAAAACGAGACGATCCATCGCGTCGTCCGGTTAAATTGACGAAATAACGATTATCATAATTATAACTGGCAGAAAAAAGATATGAGTCTATTGCTGAAGCGGTTTCAGTAGAACTGGTTTCATAGGGAACAGAGGCGCTCGCCAGAGTGTATAAGCCAGGTACACTATAGTTTCTGGCATAAGCAAAGGTGCCGTATCTGGTTATCTTCTGTGCTTCGTATCCAAGAGTAAAATTGAATTGATGAACGTCATTAATATCAATATTATACTTAAACAGATTGGTCATATTCCAGTTAACTATTCTGTTTACCATTGAACGACCACGTCCTCCATCATTACGTCCCTCACCAAAATAGGGGTTATCATATTGAAATTCATCCGCAAGATTAAACTCCGTATTTAATCTTGACTCAAAACTTAAACCTTCAAATAAATACCACTTCAATCCTATATTTCCAAGAATGCCATATAATTTCGATTCACGAATATTTTCATTTACTAAACCAACCGGATTGTAGGTCAATAAATAATCCGTATTATAAGTTCCATCATCGTTGTAAACCGGAAACCATGGCATAGTCCGGGCCAAAGCTCTGATAGGATTATTTGCACTCCCTGCTTCTGAATTAGTATGTAAAATCTGGTTATTAGCAGAAACTCCAACATTCAATACCATCTTGTCAGTAATGGTGTGCTTCATATTCAATTTAGCATTTAGCTTTTGATAGTCGATGCCTATAACAACACCTTCCTGATCATGATAGGATAAAGATGTGTAAAACGTTGTATTATTATTTCCTCCCGATGCACTTAAGGAATACTTATTGAAGGAACCCGTGCGGGTTATCACATCAAACCAATCGGTATCAACTGTTCTATCAATCTGACCATAAATATAATCTTCAGCTTCTGTCTGTGTATCCCCATAGTTAACACGACTCTCAATTAAAAGCTCTGCAATTTCATCAGTTCTCAATGGCTTATTTCTGTCTTCCATAATAATATCAGAGATACCATATTGAACTTTAAAATCAAATTTTGTTTTACCAGCGCTCCCATTCTTGGTAGTAATAAGAATAACCCCATTTGCAGCCCTTGATCCGTATATAGAAGTTGCAGAAGCGTCTTTTAATACTGTCAAAGTAGCAATATCATCAGGATTTATTCCGGCAATGGTATTAGCACTGGTAGCCAGGCCGGTAACATCATATTTGGAAAGTGGTATTCCGTCAACTACATATAGAGGAGCGTTACTTGCATTCATAGAACCAACGCCTCGTATTCGAATAGTTGGCATTGAACCCGGTTGTCCGCTTGGGTTTTGAGAGAATACTCCTGTTACAGTACCCTGTAGACTCTGTTGAAAAGATTCTCTGGGAGCCCTCCCTATTTCGTCTAAATCAACTGCTACTGCCGATCCTGTAAAAGAAGCCTTAGATTGTTCATTATATGCAACAACAATTATTTCCTGTAAAGAAGCTATTGCCGGCTGAAGCTGTACATTTATAAATTCATCATCCTCACCGATATAAACTTCTTTGGTTTTATAACCTACAAATGAGAAAATCAGAGTAGCTGTTTCATTCTCCAATAAAATTGAGAATCCCCCATCTATATTTGTTACATTACCATTTAAGGTCCCTTTTATAACAATATTTACACCTGGGATGGGTAAGCCTGATTCATCAACTACTTTCCCGGAAATATTTTTTTGCTTTTCTTGAACCAGCTTTCCCTTATTCTCAGTAATAATTGGCTTTAAAACAACAAGGTTATCTTTCATTATCTTATGACTGACGGATTTATCTCCGAAAATCTCTTGAAGGACACCCTCTAATGTTGCATCTGAAACATTGGCAGTAACAAATTGTTCAACATCCACCTGCTCCCTGATATAAAAAAATCTATAATCACTTTGCTCCTCTATCATTTTCAGAACATCTTCAACTTTTTTATTCTCGATATTGAGATTAAAATTAGGACCTTGATAATAGTAAAGTGTTGAGGCTTGTATAGTATGGACCGTAAAAAATAAAAATGGTATTAGCATTTTAAAGGTACAATCCTTTAGGTTCCACTTGACATTACTAAAATTCATAAGTTTATTTTTCATAGATTACTAAAGTTTTAAATTAAATCCATTAATGAGACTATATTACATACAGAAAGTCAACGGGGAAGTGCTCATACACTTTTCAGTTTTAATATCTATATTTCTAAATATGATAATTTCAATCTTATTTTTGCTTAATCTCTATATGTTGACCAACAATACTATAATCTACAGGTAATGCATTCTTCATAACTTCAAGAATATCAATTATTGATTCATTCCTAATAGTTCCATCAAAATGCAGGTTCAGAAGGCTGGTGTCTTGAATACGAATATCAACCCCATACTTTCTTTCTAGAAGAGAAATAAGATCTTCTAGACTCATGTTTACGAAAATTAATTTGCCATCCTTCCATGAAGTGTATTGATCTGTATTTACAGTTTTTATATCAAGTTGTTTTGAATCTTTATGAAATATTACCTGTTCTCCCGGTTTTATGATTATATCCCGGGCAATTTTGAATTTTACTGCTGAAGCAATAATTATTTCACCCTCTTCCAGTGTAGTAATAACATCACTTTCAGAATCATAAGCTTTAATATTGAATTTCGTTCCGGTAACCTGTACATCATAATAATTTGTATGTACCACAAAAGGGATTTTTGAATTATTCGCAACATCGAACCATGCCTCTCCTTCAAGGGAAACCTCTCGCAAACCCTTGCGTCTATCAGTACTATATGTAACTTTTGAATCAGCATTTAAAAAGATCCTGGTGCTGTCTGGAAGTATCATTTCTGATATAGATCCTCTGGGAGTAGTTGCAGAATAGTATACTGGGTCTGATTTTAGAATTTTCCCTTTCACAAAAAAACCAAAAAACAAACCTAAAATAAGGATGGCTGCAATCTGGATTACTTTTTTCAAATGTCTCTTTACAAAAAACTTCCGCCCATCCCCTTTCGCAATAGTACTCAATATACTAGATAAAATCCTGTCAGTATCAGGGTCAGGATAGTCTGAGAAATTAAAGTGCTCCAACTCCTCCAATAAATAATTCTTCAAGTCAAATTCACGATTCTCATCATAGAATAGAGAAAGCATTTTCCGATGTTCGGGTTCTCCTGCTTTACCTGCCTTACCTTTTGTAAGTATTTGTTTTATTCTATTACTCATGGAATAACTTTGTATTAGTGATACGTAATAAACTGACTATTTACTCACTCCGAACAAACTTAATTTCAGATAAGCATCTCGAATGATAGTGTCTCCTTTAAAAAATTTAGAATATCTGAAGAGTTTTACAAGAAACCAGATAATGCAATAACCTGAAGTAGAATCTTACCTGAATCCTATTTAACTGCAAACAGATATAAAAAGAGTAATGAATAGAGAGAGTTCTCAGCAAAATGTTCCTTTAGAAAGGAAATAGCTCTGTATAAATGATTCTCAACGGTTCTTTTTGATACACCAATTTTGTGGGCAATTTCCTCATTTGACAAACCGTCTTCCCGGCTCATAAGAAATATTTTACGCCTCTGCTGAGGCATCATTGAGACCAATTTATCCATTTTTATTTTCATATCATCAAATGCAACCTGATGCCAGGTTTCATTTGATGATATATCAAAGTTTACTTTAGCATATTCTTTAAAAGCATCTTCTATATTCTTATGCCTTATATAATCATAAATTATATTAACTGCTATCTTGAAAAGATAAGCCTTAATATTTTTTGCTTGATCTAGATTAGCCCTTTTGTTCCATATCCTAATAAAAAGTTCCTGAACTATTTCTTCAGCATCATTTTCATTCTTCAAATATGAAATTGAGAAATAATAAATCCTTTTAGAGAATTTTTTGAAGAGTGCTTCAAAAGCCTCTTTGTCGCCTGCTTTTATTAAACTCGCAAGAGTCTCATCGTCCATGCTACTAGCAAAATCAATCTCAGAAAAACTATTTAAAGGTAAATAAAATTAAATATAAACAGAATGAAAAAAGTCTCATCAGAATGATCCTCAATAGATAAAATTTAGAACTATGCTGCATATCAACTATTTAGCCTTTCGTAAACATCATATCACAAGCATGCAAAAAACAAACTCACTCTAAACCTTACCAACAGGACGTAGCCCGATAAACCATTTGTGAGCAGGGTGTTCCCCCGAGTACTCGGGGAGGGGTGGCTTTCAACATAAACCTTCAGCATGCTGAAAGCATGCCTGGAGGTTTTTTATCAAGCTGTTTTGCAAGCGGGCTTGCAACAACAGATAAAAAAACCTCCACCGCGATGCGGTGAAGGTTTCAGTTGAGGTCGGTAGCGGAGTCGAACCGCTGTAGCCGGTTTTGCAGACCGGTGCCTAGCCACTCGGCCAACCGACCATCATTTTATTGTTCGGATTGCAAATATAGTAATTTTTGAGGACTGAAAAAGAGTAAAACGATTAGGATATTCTAATGTTTGTGCCCTTTCGCCTTATCTAT
>CAZWLP010000026.1:0-15855 GCA_964634565.1 uncultured Rikenellaceae bacterium
GAGAATTGAGAGGTGAGAATTGAGAGGTGAGTTATGAAAAGGAAATTATTAGAAGATAAAATTTAAAGATATGAATTCAAGAGTAATTTTAAGTGGCGTTTTTATTTTTCTGGGCCTGATTATTGCAGCTGTCCCGAACAGCAAAACTCTTAATTACAGGCTTAGTCCAGATCAGATGCTTGTGGATCTTAATGGAAGATCTCAGTATATCAGCCCTGACGAAGTTGCAGACCTCCTTATTCAGAAAGATCCTTCTATTCGATTGATAGATATCAGAAGCGAGGAGGAGTACCAGAAGTTTCATCTGCCAGGAGCTTATAACATACCTATGTCAGAACTTCTGAATGATGACTATAGATTTGTTATCGATCAGGATCTGAAAATAAATGTGTTTTATTCGAACAGCTCCGTTAAAGCGAATGAAGCATATATTATTACCAGGCAGCTGGGTTATCATAATAATTATGTCCTTGAGGGAGGTCTTAACTACTGGGCCGAAGTAATTATGAATCCTGAGAAACCTGGTTATACCAGTCCAAATGAAGAACTCGCCAGGTACGATTTCAGAGTAGGGGCAGGTATGGCACTGGGAGGAGGATCAGCTGTAAGCGAAACTCAGGCAAGCACTGTCACCAAGCCTCCTGTAATCCAAAGAAAGGCAACAAAGAAGAAGGCCGAAGGAGGATGTTAGAATAGTCGATATTTAATATATTCCAATCTGATAGCGAGTGCCTGAAAACGATAATAAATTATTGTTTTCAAAGGATAAATTATGAAAATAGTGCCTGCGGGCACTTTTTTGTTTAACTTTATTTCTTTATAAGAATTCTTATCAATATGCTAATGCAATTATTTGTTATGAAAAGAATAAGCCTGATTATGATTACTTTATTCCTGTTTGGGGGATTAAGGGGACAGATTGTTCTGGATACTCCATTAAGCGATCGGGTAACAGGATACACAATTGATGCTAAGCTTCTTCCCGACCTTAAAATTGTAAAAGCAGGCATGGATGCTTACTGGGTAAATTCATCCTCATCGAAGGTTAATAAGGTGCAGCTCCATATGTATCTTAATGCATTCAGGAGCAATAAAAGTACTTTCTACAGGGAATCTGGTGGTTCTCCCGGCCATAAGGAGATAGATTTTGGCTGGGTGGAGATTAATACCATCCATGACGGAAAAGGGAATGATCTTTCAGGTAATATGTCGTTTATTCAGCCAGACGACGGGAATACTGATGATATGACTGTTTTAGAGATATTGCTTGAAAAGCCTGCAAATCCGGGAGATACTGTCTGGCTAAGAATGGATTTTACTTCAAAACTACCATCTACTATCAGGCGAACCGGTTTTAATGACGATTTTTTCTTTGTCGCTCAATGGTTTCCCAAGTTCGGGGTATACGAAACAAAAGGGATGAGGAATGCAAAGGAAGATGCCTGGAACTGTCACCAGTTTCACAGGAATTCCGAATTTTATGCCAACCACAGTGTTTATGATGTATCAATTATAGTTCCGGAGGAGTTTGAAATTGGGAGCGGAGGTATGCTAATCAGGGAAGAAATGCTTGAAGATGGAACGAAGAAAGTTGTGTATCGGGCTGAAGATATTGTTGATTTTGCATGGACAGCCTGGCCTGGTTATCTTGTGGCAACAGATAAGTGGGAGCATGTGGCTATAAGGTTTTTATATCCTCCCGGAAGAGAAAAGCAGGTTGAAAGACAGATAACAGCTGTGAAGAATGCACTGGAATATTTTGCTGAGCATGTGGCCCCATTTCCATGGCCATATCTTACTTTTGTAGATCCGCCAGCAATAGGTTCCGGAGCAGGAGGGATGGAATATACGACCATCTTTACCTCAGCCTCATCAGCCGGAGTTCCGGATTATATCCTGCTTCCTGATATGGTAACCGTCCATGAATTCGGGCATGCATATTTTATGGGAATCCTGGCCAGTAACGAATTTGAGGAACCCTGGTTGGATGAAGGTATGAACTCCTACTTTGAATCCCGTATAATGGATCATTATTATGGGCCTGAAAGAGGGATTGTGAATCATAAGAATTTTGGAGTATCAGACAAGTCTTATCAGCGACTGTCATATATTTCATCAGATGATAAAATGGTTGTTGACAATACGCCTGCTTCATGGGAATATCCGCATGGTACTTACGGGATGATGTCTTACAATAAGGCTGCAATATGGTTGTGGACATTACAGGGTATACTGGGAGAAAAAACAATGGATGAAATTTTACAGGAGTATTACAGGAAATGGGGATTTAATCATCCATCTGGTGAAGACTTTGTAAATCTTGTAAACCGGGTGGTTCAGGAGAAACACGGAAATAAATTTGGTGAAAGCATGGACTGGTTCTTCGATCAGACTCTATACGGGACCGGAATATGTGATTACAGGATAGACGGTATCAATAATTATAAGACAAGGTCATTTAAGGGCATAATGAAAAGTGATACCGGCATGGTTTTGATCGAAGATTCAACAGAGGGTGATACCCTTATTAGTTCAAAGGTAAAGCTGCAAAGACTTGGAGAAGTAATGTTGCCGGTCGAAGTACTGATTCATTTTGAGGACGGTAAAGAGCTTCTCGAGAAATGGGATGGTAAATCACGGTATAAGGATTTTGAATATACCGGAACAGGGAAAGTGGTCTGGGCAAAGATTGATCCTGAAAATAAAATCCTTATGGATGTAAATATTATTAATAATTCCTATACTATATATCCGGATAAGGTGCCAGTAAAGACTTTCTTTAGAAAGATATCTGTTCTGACCCAGTTTTTTATCCAGTTAATAACCCTGTAAAGAGAATTGAAAATGAAATTAGGAAAAGCAATAACAGCAGGATTTGGCAGAGCAACCAGATCTTTTAAACCAATTCTGATAATCTGGTTTTTTTCAGTTATCGGAATATCAATTCTGGCCTTACCATTAAAGTCGATCGTTTTGTCAGATATGGGAAACAGTATGGGTACTGAAATGATAAAGGAAGTATTTTCTATTGACTTCTGGGCAGGACTTGATGTTACATTGCCTGTATTCGGAGGCTTAATTAAGGGAGTACTTTACCTGGTATTTATCTATTTATTTATCAATGTCTTTCTTAACGGTGGGCTGTTTGATGCACTTAAAGCAAATATTTGCGGATATCCTGTAAAGGGTTTTTTCAAGGCCTCAGTATCTAACTTTTTCTCATTTCTTTCAGTTACTTTGCTTGTAATACTGATGATAATATTTGCATCAGGACTCGTGGTTGTTATTCCTGCATTAATAGTCCGGGCCGGAAACGGAGGAGAGCCTGCCTTAATGAATACCCTTAAAATTGCAAGGATAGTTTTACTTCTGGTAATTCCAATATTTTTGCTGGTTGTTGATTACTCGAGAGCATGGCTTGCAGCCAGTAATCAGAAGCTTATCTTTAAATCGCTTGGCTATGGTTTTAAGGCAACGTTCAGTTCGTTTCTCTCTTCATATCTGTTTATGATTATAGTTATGACTGTGCAGGCAGGGTTTATCTTTCTTGTGTCAAAAGCAATGGACTTCAGACCGGAAACCAACGGAGGACTGTTTGTTCTGTTCCTGCTCTCTCAGGTTCTATTTGTAATTAAACTGTTTTTAAGAGCATGGAGGTACGGGGGAGTTACAACGATGTTTACAATTTAGTTTTTAATAGGGTCTTTTCTTTTAACAGGTATCTTAATCTTAACAGCCTTAGCTTCTGGCTGAATTTTGTTATTATTGACTGAGGAGAAATCTGACCAGATGAACTCCGCACTCCGTACTTTTTATAGGTATTTATACTCCTTCCAAAATAGGTCTTAAGCATCTATATACTTAGGGCCCCTCCTTATACTTTTACTTCTGGAATAAGGGATAATACTTAAGGATTATTATGGAGAATTTATTCGATCGCTTATTAAAAGATATAAGATTCGAAGAGGGACTTAATGCATGCATGAACTGTGGTGTGTGTACTGCTATTTGTCCGGCAGCAGAATTTTATAACTACGATCCCAGAAAGGTTGTAGATATGGTTCAGACCCGAGATAATGAGACCATAAGGGGCTTATTAAAGAGCGAGACAATCTGGTATTGCGGACAGTGTATGTCGTGCAAAACAAGATGTCCGAGGGGAAATACTCCGGGTCAGATAATAATGGCACTTCGCCAGGTATCTCAGGAGCTTGGTTATTTTACAGAATCAGAAAAAGGCAGACAGCAGTTTGCTATTAAACGAACTGTGGGAGATAATATACTTAAACATGGATATTGTACACCCAGTTATGAGATTCATCCCGACAAACATCCTGAACAGGGGCCGGTATGGGAACATGTATATAATAACCTTGAGCATGTTATTGCAAGATTCGGGGGAGAGTTAAATGGTGCTGAGGGACCTTTAAGAGGATTTACACCGGAAGTTCTTAAGGAGTTAAAGGATATTTTTGAGGTAACCGGTGGTTTGGATCTGTTTGATGCAATTGAAAAGGCATCAGAAAAGAAGGCAAAAGAGATGGGTATGGAGTTTAAAAATGAGGGTACCGACTTTGAATATTTTAATCACGTTTATACTGTCGATTCAGGTATACATTTTATCGAAGAACATATAGAAGAAAATTATGAGACTGGAAGGTAAAAAAAGAATCTGGACAGATTTTCAGAAGGATATTCCGGATGATCATTATTTCTACGTAAGATCGTGTATCAGGCAGAGCTTTTTCCCTGGTTCGGAAGAGTTTTTTCTTAAGGTATTAAAGGAAGACCTGGGAAAGGACATATTTGAAGATCCCAGACATACCACATGCACAGGCATTGGATATCATGGTGATGTTGTCCGGTTTGAGACCATACAGGCTGTTGTGGCAAGACATTTTGCCCTTGCTACAGAAAATGGCTACAAGGATGTTGTAATCTCATGCGTAACTTCATTTGGTATTTACGAAGAGATAATTGAGACATGGAAGCATAATCCGGAAGTTCTTGAAAAGGCAAGAGAAGATTTATATATGGCTACAGGAAGAGTATTTGATGTGCCTGAGAGTATTACTCATTCGAGCGATATAATCTATAAATTCAGGGATGAGATAGCGAAAAAGGCAAAATATAAACTTATCAATCAGTATACCGGAGAACCAATTAAAATAGTTGAACATATTGGTTGTCATTATTCAAAGATGTTTCCCAAATATGGGGTTGGGGGAGCCGAATTTCCTCATGTTCTGGTCGGTATGATTGAGGCCTGGGGTGGTGAGGTAATAGATTACCCGGAGAGAAGACACTGTTGCGGCTTTGGTTTCAGACAATATCTGGTTCAGGCTAACAGGGGTTATTCATTGTCAAACTCCAAAAAGAAATTTGAGTCGATGCAGCCTTATAAGCCTGAGCTGATACTCGCTAATTGTCCCGGATGTACAATGTTTATGGATAAATGGCAATATACCATAAAAGCAATGGAGGGTTTAACATATGGTCAGTCAGGACAGGGTATCCCGGTTCTGACTTATGAGGAACTGGCCGGCATAGTTATGGGCTATGATCCATGGGAACTTGGACTTCAATATCATAATGTTCAATCCGAGCCCCTGCTCGATAAGATGGGAGTAAGGTATGATTCAGAAATGAAATACCTGACAAAGGATGGAAAGAAGTTGCCTGCCCCGGCAGAACTAATTAATGTATAATATGGAGAAGCACGTTGTTGTTATAGGGGGAGGAACTGCTGGTAGTGTTGCTGCCGGCCATCTTGCCAGGGAGGGATTCAGAGTTTCTCTTATTGAAAAAGACGGACAGACCGGAGGTAAGATTAATAACTGGTTTCAACTCTTCCCTGATCGGAGAAAGGGGAGTGAGGTAATAGATTTTCTGCAAAAGGAGCTGGCTCACCCCTTAATAGAAGTTACTACAGGAGAGAACATTAAAGGCATTAGAAACAGTAAAAACAGTTTTACCGTTACAACCGATAAGCGAGAATTAAAAGAGGCTGAAGCTGTACTGGTAGCTACCGGATTTGATCTTTTTGATGCAACAAGGAAAGAGGAGTATGGATATGGGATATACGAAAACGTAATTACCTCCACCGACCTGGAAAAAATGTTTTATGCCTCAGATATCAGAACTACAGAGGGACAGGTGCCTAAAAGGGTAGGGATAGTACACTGTGTGGGATCCCGTGATGAAAAGGTTGGTAATTTTCATTGTTCAAAGGTTTGTTGTGTAACCGCTGTAAAGCAGGCTATAGAAATTAAGGAACATCTGCCCGATACTGAAGTTATTTGCTTTTATATGGATATGAGAATGTTTGGTCCTTACTATGAAGAACTATACAGGGAATCTCAGGAGAAGTGGGGAGTAAACTATATCAGGGGGAAGGTATCAGAAACCTCGGAAAATATAGATGGCCGACTGGTAATAAAGGCTGAAGACACACTTGCAGGCAAACCTATTCGTATGGAGGTAGATATGCTTGTTCTGATGATTGGAATGGAAAACGCCAGGTCTGGACTCGCACTGAAGGATTATATGGATATTAAATCGGGGCTTAATGGTTTTTTTAAGAGCACAGATAATCATTATGGTACTAATCTCAGTAATATTAAAGGATTGTTTTATGCAGGGGCTTGTACTGCCCCGATGAATATTACAGATACCATTGCCCATGCAAGGTCTGCAGCCGTTGAAATATCTCAATATTTAAATAATAATTAGCGCTGTGAAAGCATTTGGATTTGCACCCATTAAGGGAAGAGTAATTGATTACGATAAGAACGACAGACTTATCTACTCTTATGTATCTGATAGGGAGCCTTCCTATGCTTTGTGTATTGCCTGCGGAGGATGTGCTGCAACCTGCAGTGCTGCAAATTTTACCCGCTTTAGCTTAAGAAAGCTAAATATTCTAGTACGTCGCGGAGAGAATGATGAAGTAAGAACAGAGATTGATCGATGTATGCTATGTGGTAAGTGCACGCTGGTTTGTCCGAGAGGAGTTAATACAAGAAATGTGGTATTCCTTATAAGGGAGGCTTTTGAGAAATATGACAACTATGCAGTTTAATGCTTTTGTAATACCATTTAATATAGGCTTATATTTTATAATCCTGTATGTTGTTGCAAGATCTGTTATCTGGTTCAGGGATCTGCCAAGGACAGATAAGCTTCGTTTGCAAAGAGGGTTTTTCGGAAGGCCATTTGTTTTGAGCCTTAAAGAGATATTTATGGAGGGATTAATTCATCGTAAGATATTTCTCAGGAATCCACTTCTTGGATATATGCATATGAGTCTTGCTTTTGGATGGTTCCTGTTAATCCTTTTTGGAACATTCCAGGCCGACTTCCTTGGTGATCAGCATCTTAATCCTCCATATAAAGCTATTTTCTACAGGTATTTTAATCCCTCTCACGCTGAGACAGGACTGGCAGGATTTTTTAGTTTTTTGATGGATCTTATCCTGGCTGTAATTTTATCTGGTTTGTTAATTGCAATCATAAAGAGGTTCTGGTCGAAAATAGTTGGCATGAAACGGACTACAAAACTTAAGTTTCTCGACAGGCTTTCAAGAACTGCGCTCTGGCTTATTTTTCCAAGCAGACTTCTTGCAGAAAGTTTTACCTGCGGTGCTTATGATTCAGGCTCTTTTCTTACCGGCTCGCTGGGTTCTTATTTTGCGGGCTTCCTTCCTGTAGATATTCTTGCTATGCCTTTCTGGTGGTTATATTCTTTATCACTTGGCACATTCTTTATTCTTCTTCCAAGAACCAGATATATGCATATTCCGGCAGAAATGTTCCTGATATTTCTTCGTAATTCAGGTATTAGAATAGGCGATCAGCATGGAGCCTGTGCCGAGGCACAGATACATTCATGTTCATCGTGCGGGATATGTCTTGATGTTTGTCAGTTAGGTACATCTGCCAATATAACCAATATACAGGCTGCATATCTGGTGAAAGGCTTAAAAAGAGATGATGATATATTCGACCTGTCATTAAATTGTCTGATGTGTGGCAGATGTGAACAGGCCTGCCCTGTCGGTATTGAGCTTGGTCCCCTGAGAATGATACAGCGAAGAGCAGGTGAAACAAAAAAGGATATGAAGTCCATCTGGTCGGGTTATATGAGGGTAAGAAATTCTGATGGTAATGATATTTTATCCGAAAACTATAAGGGGGAGGCATATACATATCTTAATCCGCAAATAGTTAAAGATAATACAGAAGTATTATATTTTGCTGGTTGTATGACCCACCTTACTCCTGGAATTTCAAGGTCGATGCTTAAGATATTTGAGGCTGCCGGAGTATCGTATGATTTTATGGATAAGGATGGATCTGTTTGTTGCGGCAGGCCATTGACTCTTGCAGGTAAAGACAGGGAGGCCAGAGAATTGATAAAAAATAACTCTGACGCTATCTGGCGTTCGGGAGCTAAAGTACTCGTTACTTCCTGTCCGATATGTTATAAGATCTTTAACGAAAGTTATCACCTTGGTCTTGAGATACTGCACCATACTCAGTATATAAACAGGTTAATTGAATCCGATATGCTGGAGCTGAATTTTCTTAATAGATCTGTTGTATATCACGATCCATGTGAGCTTGGTCGTAATTCTGGTATTTACAGCGAGCCCAGGGAAGTGCTTTTGCATGTTGCAAGGCTTCAAAAATCTAATCATGAGAAAGAAGATGCCCTTTGTTGTGGCGGAAGTCTGGCAAATATAAAAATTGACAGAAGGAAGGTAACTGATATTGCTTCGGATGTATACGGAGAATTAACCAGAACTCATCCTGACTATCTGGCTACGGCATGCCCTCTTTGTAAGAAAACTTTCGGAAAATCACAGGCAGTAAACGGAACGAAGACTCTTGATATCGCTGAATTAGTGGCAATGGCAATAGAAGATCACTTGCCTGAAGAGCAGGTAAAGTCTTATATGATAAGCGCTACAGGTGTAATTGCCTGACGTTTCTCCGTTACAGCAGAAACAGCTATATTTGCACATCTTTCAAAGTATTATTATTGGAACGATTTTTGATAATAATTTGAATTATATTTCGTTTTATATGAAAGTCAATTTAAAATAGATGTTTAGGACTAGTTTTGTATTATTTGTTATCATAATGGCATTATACTCATGTAATAATGCTGAAAGAAGAGAGAAGGAATTAAGCGAAGGAGATATCATACAAAAGCAGAACGGTGATATCTTTCTCAGGCTAAGTGATGCCTACCTGTTTTATGATAAAGATAATCCTCACAGGAATACTGCTGAGTGGGGATTTACAGTTAATAGTAAGGGAAGATATGAGGTATGGCTTTCCAGCCTGACAAAAGATACTATGAATCTTTCATATAATGAACCTGTAATTATTCACTTTGGCGATAAAAGGATTGAAAGTCAGCCTGTTGGTAACGAGATAGTACTGAATGACGATCATGTTTTCAGGCCTTATTTTCGTGCCGACTCAAGGATAGGTTCAATCCTGATAGAAGATTCGGGTCATTATAATATTCAGATAGTAAGTGAGAAAGTTCTACCCTGCAACGATGATAGCGATAAGGAACCTGCAAATACGATTCTTGATCAGATTATCCTGAAGCCGCAGGAATACTAGAAGTCTTTTATTTTGAAATAAGAATAAAGTCACTTCCCGGCTCATTATCTCCGAATTCACCAAACCTTGGTTGAGGATTTACCTTTTCGACATATTGCAATATCTCGTTTGTTGTGAGAATACCATCTTCTCCGCCATACTTCCTTAAGGCTTCAATAAATCTCCTGGCAAAGGGAGAATGAAACCCTGACCTTCCATCCGGAACGTATTCTTTACCACCGGATGTCAGGTATAACCTGGTTTTATATTTTGACTTTCTTTCTATAAACTCTTCTTTAGGAATATCTGCATACATTTCCATTGCTCCCCTGTGAGATGCGCTTGCAAGGTGTGGATCGAATGTGCCTCCAAAACAAACATCCATTACAAGGAAAATCTGCTTACATCCTATATTATTTATCATGGTTCTTAGATTCGAATGCGACAGGTAGGTAGTTTTGCTTATATCATCTGATCTGGAGTCTGATGAGATAAGGTAACCTTCCTTAAATACTTCATCATAGATTCCATGACCTGCAAAAAATATCAATAGATTTTCATTATTAGCATATGATTTAGATGCATATTCCCTTATCTTTTCTACTGTTTGTGTAAGTGAGGCATTAGTAACAACTTCTGTACTGACATTATAGTTTTCGGTCAGTTCTGCTGCAATAGTATTGGCATCTAAAACCGGATTTACAAGCTCTGAAAAAGAATCATATACATTAGTGGCAAAAAGGAGTGCGTGTGAAATAATCCCTTCTTCCTTTATGTCAGATCCAGCTTTTTGAGGTATATTCTGAGGCCTGGTGCTCAGTGTTTCTCCTGATCTTAAATCGGAACTGTTAAATGGATCCTCAATTGGAGTTACCCTGAAAGTGCCGTCTTCGCCCTCTACGACAAGTTGATAATTTGAATAGTTATAGCTTTTTGCCCCATCCTCCTTTCTTCTGTTAGCTGTAATTACAGACCTTGCCCAATCTGTTTTGAATTTTCTGGCCTGAGCTATTGGAATTTCAACGCCAGCCTCAGTTTCAAGGAATCTTATCTTATAAATTTGCTTGTCGGCATTGTATCCCTCTATGCTCTGAACAGGTATTGATACCTGGTTTGGGCCGGTGCTTTTCAGATTGTATTTTTCTTCGGTTTTTTTCTGAATAAGAGAGAGGGTCCAATCTTCCAGCGATTTCCTGCGTTTTTCATAGTTAGCCGTAGTTTCAAATTCATCTCTCGGCGTTGCCATACTTTTATCTACACTGTTATATATATCGTTTACAGCATCATATGTAAGAATTTTTCTCTGAGCCGAGCTTAGGTGATCGCTTACCCATGAGGCAATTAATGATTTTTTCGAGGGGCTCACCGGAGAGATCTCCCAGATGATTAAAGTGCTGTCGGCAGAGCTGGTTGAAAGAAACTGCCCGTCTTCGCTAAACCTGGCAGCATAGGTTGTCCATGTATGCCTGTAAATACCATCAACCTCCTTCATAACAGGTCCTTCGGTATTTAGAATTCTAATATCCTGTCTGTGCGGAACTGTAATCAGATCTCCTGTTGGACTATATGTTATATCATTGTTTACGCTCAGATCCTTCTTTATTGAATCGAGAGGAGCAAAGCTGTTCTTTACCATATGGTATCTTATAATTCCTGAAGAATTACCTACAACAAATTCGTATTTCTGTGGATGGCAGGCAAAGCCATAAATATAGCTGTATGTACTTTTTATTCTCTGTACCTCCTTAAATTTATCTGCCTTATGTTCATATATCCTTACGGTGCCATCATCATCTGTGGTAAGAAGGTATTTATCGTCGAAACTGAATTCAACATTACTTACCTTATCATCAAAGTCGGTGATTTCCTGAAATCTGGAGAACCTTTCACCCTCAGATTTCCAGATTAATAGCTTGCCTTCGTAACTAACAGAAGCCAGGAAGTTACAATTATTACTGAATGCCAGGTCGTGGACCCTGTAGGTATGACCCCTTAGAATCTGTACTACCTTCAGATCTTTTAATCTGATCAGGGCAATATCGTTTATTCCTTTATAGGCGCTGTAGGCAAGGAACTTTTCATCCGGACTGAATTCAATTTCCCCGGCACTCTTTGTCAGGTTTGAACTATGACTGAAAACACGATCCCAGTTCCTGTCGTATATTTCCAGGGTATATGGAATCCTGGATATTGCGTAGTAGTTTCTGAACGATGAAAACCGGGCATCAATTACTATGCCTGATCTGGGAAACTCTTTTTTCTCGGTGATATTCAGATTCTGCCCGAATAATGGTAGTAGCAATACTGAAAACAGTGTTATAAAAAGAGATTTTTTCATATTAGCAGGTGTTTAAGGCCTTATTTATATATTCCTTTTAATCAGAAGGAATTACAAATTAATCAATATTTGTTAGCCTGCAATCAGAGAAGTCTCATTAATATCTGTCTTCAACCCATTTTCTTGCGTTGATAAAGGCTTCGATCCATGGAGTAACGTCATCCGACTTTCTGTCTTCAGGATAATATCCACATTGCCAGGGCATATACGATCTTTCCAGGTGGGGCATTATGGCCAGGTGTCTGCCATCTTCTGAGCAGAGTGCAGCGGTATCATACTTTGATCCGTTAGGATTTGCAGGATAAGTACTCTGGTTATATTTAACCGGTATGTTATATCTTGCTTCC
Source organism: uncultured Rikenellaceae bacterium (assembly GCA_964634565.1). Lineage (GTDB taxonomy): Bacteria > Bacteroidota > Bacteroidia > Bacteroidales > VadinHA17 > JAUVKT01. The sequence continues at coordinate 12,304 of CAZWLP010000026.1, forward strand.
TCATATGGTAATTCAAATTTACCTTCACCGTGGGCAACCCAGATACCCATCTTAAATCCGGAAAGCGATTTAAGCATCACAGAATTACTTTCCTTTACTTCAACTGTTATAAAGTTAGATTCAAACTTACCTGAAGCATTATGTCTCAGTGCCGGGGGTAATTTATGTTCAGGGTTGATAAGATTTAGTTCTGCCATTAGCTGACAACCATTACAGACACCGAGGCTGAGGGTATTATCTCTTTTATAGAAATTCTCGAGAGCTAACCTGGCTTTTTCATTATATCTGAATGCTCCCGCCCATCCTTTGGCCGAGCCCAGTACATCAGAATTAGAAAATCCGCCAACAAATGCGATAAAGCTTATGTCTTCCAGTGTTTCCCTTCCGGCAATAAGATCTGTAATATGAACATCTTTAACGTCGAAGCCCGCAAGGTGCATTGCATAAGCCATTTCCCTGTCGCCGTTAACACCTTTCTCCCTGATAATTGCAGCTTTCAGTCCTGATTTTTCTTTTCTGCCATGATTTATACCATGTGACTTAAGGTCGCCTTTAAAATCTTTAAGGTCAAATACCCGTATTTGTCTGGCATAGTTCTTCTTCTTTTCAAGTGCAAGATCTGCTCCACATTGCTTTCTGTCGAACAGGTAAGATGTATGATACCAAAGATCTCTCAGAGAATTAATGTCAAAGCGATAATCTGATCCCTTATGACTTAAAAATATTTCTCTCTTGGCTACCGGACTTCCAATTGGATAACATGTAATATTGTTTTCCAGAAATTTCTCAATTACATATGATTCATCTTCAACCTGTATTATTATTCCCGGGTTTTCACTGAATAATAATTTTATAATATCATCTTCACCCACTTCATCAAGGTTAATGCTTAATCCTCCTGTGGTGCTCGGGAAACACATCTCGAGCAGGGTGGTAATCATACCTCCGGCTGAAATATCATGACCGGAAATTATTTTTTCCTGCTCTACCAGCTCCTGTACCAGGTTGAAGGCTGAAACAAACCTCTTACTGTCTTTTACTGTTGGCGCCTTATCACCAATTCTGTTTATAACCTGGGCGAAGCTGCTGCCTCCAAGTTTATGGGAGTCGCCACTAAAATCAATATAGATAAGTGATGTCTCAGAGTCGCTAATCACTACCGGTTCTACAATTTTCTTTATATCGCTTATCTCACCTGATGCCGAAATAATTACTGTACCGGGAGAAAAGACAGTATCATCTTTGTACTTCTGAGTCATTGACAGACTGTCTTTCCCGGTGGGTATATTAATTCCCAGATCAATTGCAAAGTCACTGGCTGCTTCTACTGCTTTATAGAGGCGGGCATCTTCACCAGGGTTCTTGCAGGGCCACATCCAGTTAGCTGAAAGTGATATGCTTCTTATATGGTCGGAGAGAGGCGCCCATACTATATTTGTAAGTGCCTCGGCTATTGAGAGAACTGAGCCTGCAGCCGGATCTATTAAGCCGGCGGCGGGTGCATGCCCCAGGGAAGTTGCCAGCCCGGATCTTCCGGTATAATCGAGAGTAATAGCTCCCAGGTTATTTAGAGGTAATTGCAGTTCGCCTGCACATTGTTGTTTTGCCAGTCGTCCAGTTACCGATCGGTCTACCTTATTAGTAAGCCAGTCTTTGCAGGCCACCTGTTCAATCTGAAGTACTTTTTCAAGATATTTATATATATCATTTATGTTGTAGTTTATTGCTTTAAATTCAGGGCTGGAAGATAAATCCTTTAAAACCGTTTGCGGCGGATTACCAAAGAAGGATGTAAGTTGCAGATCAATTGGTTTTTCACCTGTCAGATTATTTTCAAAAGTAAACTGATGATCACCTGTTACCTCTCCGATAACATACATCGGGGCTCTCTCCCTGTCAGCAATTCTTTGCAGGGTGTCAATGTCGACTTTTTTCATTACCAGTCCCATCCTTTCCTGCGATTCATTTCCAATAATTTCTTTTGCAGAAAGTGTTGGATCGCCTACGGGTAGTTTAGAGATATCGATTTTCCCTCCTGTCGCTTCAACCAGCTCTGACAGACAATTCAGATGGCCGCCGGCTCCGTGATCATGAAGCGAAACCACCGGGTTAATATCTGTTTCTGTAAGAGCCCTGAGAGCATTATAGACCCTTTTCTGCATTTCCGGATTCGCCCTCTGCACTGCATTGAGTTCAATGGCACTGTCAAATTCTCCTGTATCGACAGATGAGACGGCACCACCACCCATTCCAATTCTGTAATTATCTCCGCCAAGCATAACTATAAGATCCCCTTTTTCAGGTATATCCTTTTCGCTATCTTTCTTTTTACCTATACCAATTCCTCCTGCAAGCATTATTACTTTATCAAATCCATATTTCTTCAGATCTGTAAAATGCTCAAAAGTAAGCACAGAACCGCAAATCAGGGGCTGACCAAATTTATTGCCAAAGTCACTCGCACCATTTGAGGCCTTTATCAGAATATCGGAAGGTGATTGGTATAACCATTTGCGTTCAGGTGTTGCTTTCTCCCAGTCTCTTTCTCCGTCGAGCCTTGGATAGGATGTCATATAAACAGCAGTACCTGCAATTGGCTGCGCCCCTTTCCCTCCGGCAATCCGGTCACGTATCTCTCCGCCGGTACCTGTAGAAGCACCATTAAATGGTTCGACTGTTGTAGGGAAATTATGGGTTTCAGCTTTTAGTGATAGAACGGTTTCCACCTCCTTTACCTCAAAATAATCAGCTTTGTCCTGTGTCGATGGTGCAAATTGTTCGACCATTGGTCCCTGAGCAAACGAACAATTGTCTTTATAGGCCGACACAATATGATTCTTATTTGTAAGGGTAGTTTTCTTAATAAGTTGAAAAAGTGAGGACTCGCGCTCTACGCCATCAATAATAAATAGCCCGTTAAATATCTTATGTCTGCAATGTTCTGAGTTTACCTGTGAGAATCCAAATACTTCACCATCAGTTAGTTTCCTTCCAAGAGATTTACTTAGTTCTTCAAGGTAATTAATCTCTTCGTTGCTCAGTGCCAGTCCTTCTTTCTGGTTATACTCTTTAATATTACTAAGCTCAATTACTGGCTCAGGCTTCCTCTCAATTTTAAAGATGCCCTGGTTAAGGCCCGTATACATTAACTGAAGCATGGGATCAAAGTCAGCTTTTTCAGTCTCAACAATAAAATATTCTTCAATCCTGTCAATACCTTTAATTCCCATATTCTGGGTTATCTCTACAGCATTTGTGCTCCAGGGTGTAATCATCTCTTTTCGGGGTCCGATAAAATAACCCTTAACTGAATCTAGATTCAGAAAAGTAGAATCACCGAATAACCAGACAAGTTTGTCGAGGGATTCCTGATTTTGTTTTATTGTGGTATTAACTGCGATGATTTTGTCTGGAATCCGAAAAAATAGAATCATAGGTCTTTAGATAAAAATTTGAATATTAACCATATAATATGACATCTTCTGCTATGAAGGGTGCACCTCAAATATAGCAAAATGTTGGAAGATTTGAAGATTGTAAGATTATCAGATT
>CAZWLP010000026.1:15955-32423 GCA_964634565.1 uncultured Rikenellaceae bacterium
CACCTCAAATATAGCAAAATGTTGGAAGATTTGAAGATTGTAAGATTATCAGATTATCAGATTGTGATTATCTAATGATGTATCCACTCATCAACCCTCCACTCATCCACCCTCCACTCATCCACCCTCTACCTCTTTACAAATCCGCTTCGTTCAAGTAGTGCATCAATCAGGGGCTCTGATCCTCTGAAATTTTTATATAGTTTTACCGGGTCATCGCTTCCTCCTTTTTCCAGTATATTCTGCCTGAAACGATCAGCTGTTTTGCGATCAAAAATACCAGCATGTTTAAACTGGCTGAATGCATCAGCATCAAGTACTTCTGCCCATTTGTAGCCATAGTAGCCTGCAGCATATCCCCCGGAGAAAAGATGCCCGAATGCACAGCTCTGATTTGTCCCGGGAACAGGGCTGAAGAGTTCTGTTTTTGAATCAGAGTCTTTCTCAAAACTATCGATATCACCTTCAAAATATTCTGTTATTGAATGCCATGCCATATCCAAAAAAGCAAAACCTAATTGCCTGTTGCATGCATAGCCCTCGTTAAATGTCAGAGATGATTTAATATTATTAATCAGCCTGACAGGTATCTTTTTACCCGTTTTATAGTGTGAAGCCCAGCTGTCGAGCCATTCTTTTTCATATGCCCAGTTTTCCATAATCTGGGATGGCAGTTCAACAAAATCCCGTTTCACATTTGTTCCTGAAAGAGACTCATAGGTGCAATCAGACAACATGCCATGCAGGGCATGTCCAAATTCATGAAGAAGAGTGGTAAGTTCATTATGACTCAGAAGAGAGGGCTTATTTTTAGTGGCTTTATTAAAATTCATTACAATAGAAATAAGAGGTCTGATATCCTTATTTCCCGTTTTATATTGCTCCCTGTATGCAGTCATCCATGCCCCGCCACTCTTCCCTTTTCTCGGGTGATAATCTACCATTAGTACTGATAAATGCCTGCCTTCTTCGTTTATTACATTATATGTTTTTACTTCAGGATGATAGTAAGGAGCCTTATCTGCGGGAATAAAACTGAGTCCGTAAAGTGTGCCGGCAAGTTTAAATATTGCCTCCTCAACTTTTTCAAGTCGGAAAAAGGGTCTCAGCGCTTCATCATCTATGGAATAGAGTTCCTTTTTTAGTTTTTCAGCATAAAATGGCCAGTCCCATCTTTCCACATTACCGGTGTGTCCAAGCTTATGCGCATATCTTGTAATGGTATCATAATCTTTTAATGCAAATGGTCTGGATGCGCCGGACAGTTCAGTAAGAAATGAATTTACTTTATCTGCTGAACCTGCCATCCTGTCTTCAAGGATATAATCAGCATAACTATCAAAGCCCAGTAATTTTGCCAGTTCAAGACGTAGATTTACTATCTTTTTAACTATACCGGTATTAGAGTTTTTGTTTTCTTTAAAGCATCTGCTGGAATATGCCCTGAAAATTTTTTCTCTTAATTCTCTGTTTTCGGAGTTTTGCATAAAAGGAATATAGCTGGGTGCGTGCAGTGTAAATACCCAGCCATGCGTGCCTCTCGATACTGCCTCTTCAGCAGCAGCTTCAATAAGATTTTCAGGAAGCCCTTTCAGATCTCTTTCAGATTCAAGATGTAATATAAAGCTGTTGGTTTCGGAAAGAAGATTTTCTTCAAACTGAACAGATAGAACTGATAAATCTTCAGTTATTTTCCTGAATCTATCGCGATTTATACCCTTAAGTTCAGCTCCTCCTCTTTTAAAATCCCTGAATTTATTATCGAGTAAGATCCTGGATTCAATATTCAGATTTTTTCTGATATCAGAATTGTAAACCTGCTTAACCCTTGTAAATAGTTTTTTATTCAGGCTTATATCATTAGAGAATTCGGTTAGTATCCTTGATGCTTCCTGAACGGCCGCCTGAATTTCCTTATTTGTTTCAGAGCTGTTTAAATTAAAGAGAGTTGCCGAAATAATATTTAGTCTTCTGGCGCTTTCTTCCAGGGCAATAATCGTATTCTCAAATGTTGCTTTGCTCTTCGAACCTTCAATAATCTGAATTTCCTGCCTTGCATTATTGATAGCTTCCCTGATAGCAGGAACAAAATCTTCTGGCTTTATTCTGTCAAAGGGGGGGATTTCGTGGGGAGTTTCCCATTTCTCAAGCAGTATATTCATCTTATCAGTTATTTTAAGTAATCTGTGTTGAAAGAAGTGGTTTTACAAAGATAATTATGACTATGTAATTATTAATGGATGTAGAATATTTATTAGCTGTATGATTGTGATCAGATATATATTAGGTAAACTTGATAAAAATAGATAAATTTGTAATAGATTGAGATCTAAATATATATAGATTAATACTTATTATTATGAGCAAGGATAATAGTAAAAATGTTAGGTATGAAGATAAGATATCATCACTGGAAAAGTCGATAGCTGATTACCAGGGTGAGATCGAGCTTCTTAAAATGGAATTGGAAGATTCAAGGAAGTCTCTTGAAAAATATCAGTTAATATCAGATTTTGCTCATGACTGGGAGATGTGGTATTTGCCCGACAGCAGCATTGAATATATTTCTCCTTCTTTTCAGACTATAACAGGCTATGCGCCTCAGGAGCTGATATCAAATCAGGGATTAATAAATTATATAATTTATCCTGAAGATATTGAAAAGTATGAAACATTTATCGACGAATCAATTAATTTTCTGAGCATTAAGCAATCTCTCAGATTCAGGATACTGACGCTTACAAAACAGATAAGATGGTGCGAGATTAAGTGTAAGGCTGTTTATGATAAGAGGGGTAAATACCTGGGCCAGCGAGCCTCCATAGGTGATATTACAAAGCTTATGCATGCACTTGGGCAGATCAAGGACCTTTCTGAGGGGAAACAACATGAAACAATGGCCAAGCAGAAGTATAAGCGAGACCTCGAAAGCAAGGACAGAGAGCTTGTAAGTTTCCTGATGGTAATATCCCAGAAGAATGAAACCATACAGTATGTGAGAAATAAGATTAATCGCCTTTTAAAGGATTGTAGCCAAGAACAGAAATCCCTTCTTTCAGGTATTAAGGAACACCTTCAGTCAGCTCTTCATTCCCCGGAGTCGTGGGACAGGTTCAGACTGCATTTTGAAAGCCTTAATCCCGGGTTCTTCGACCGGCTAAAATCAAAGTTTCCATCATTAAGTCTCAGAGATATGAAAATCTGCGGTTATATAAGGCTGGGATTGAGTACAAAGGAGATTGCCTCATTGCAGAGTATTACATTCGAAAGTGCAGAGATTAGCAGGGTGAGGCTGAGAAAAAAACTGGGCTTAAACAGAGATATTAATCTTTCCGAGTACCTTAATAATATCTGATGTAAGGTATTAATATTTTAAATATATCAAAAAAGGTAGGTGTTGTATATTATCTAATAATCAGATAATAAAGATCTAAGGATATTTATATAAATAAATGTTAGGTAACAATAATTGAATGTTATGTATTTGTTAGGTGTGGTTATCATAGCATTATGCTTTATTTTTATAATTTCGTATAAATTTTATAAAAATGGCATCAAAAGACAGATACAGGAAATTATCAACTGAGGAGATATCTCAGCTAAAACTTAGGGGATGTGAATGTGAAGATTGGCAGCTTATTGAAGTGAGTCAGGGTTTTAGTACTGAATTTATCAGGAAGACCCGTTTCTCAGGTTATATCAGAATCGGGAAGTTTAGTAAATCACACAGGCTTTTTGGAGGTATTAGTCATCATAGCGGTATTTATGATGCCTGGTTGAATAATTGCACAATAGAAGATAATGTTCTTATATATAATATCGGATCTTATATTTCGAATTACCATATTGAGGAAGATGTGGTAATACATAATGTAAACAGGCTGGCAGTTGATGGTGAAAGTACTTTTGGGAACGGTATCAGGGTTAAAGCAATTAATGAGGATGGAGGGCGTGATATTCCTATTTATGATCATCTGACAACTCATATTGCATATATATTTTCATTATACAGGCATCAGAAAGCATTGATCCTTCAGCTTGAAGATATGGTAAGCGAATATGTCGACTATATAAGAGAGAGAACCGGTATAATCAGTAAAGGAGCAAGCATAATTAACTCAGATAATCTCCGTAATGTTAAGATAGGGCAGGCGGCGCAGTTAGAAGGGGTAAGTAAGCTGAGCAATGGTACAATTAATAGCTCATACAGCGATCCTGTTTATATTGGCGATGGTGTTATTATGGAGAATTTTATTGTATGCTCAGGCTCAACAATTACAGATTCTGCTTTGATATCAAATTGTTTTATCGGGCAGGGATGTATACTGGGTAAGCAGTATTCTGCAGTCGATTCTCTTTATTTTGCCAACTGCCAGGGTTTCCATGGTGAAGCAACCTCGGTATTTGCAGGCCCATATACTGTAACTCATCATAAATCGACCCTACTGATTGCCGGAATGTTTTCATTTTTGAATGCAGGAAGTGGATCCAACCAGAGTAATCATATGTATAAACTGGGGCCAATTCACCAGGGAGTTGTTGAAAGGGGAGTTAAAACAACCAGTGATTCATATATGCTGTGGCCATCGCATATTGGTGCTTTCAGCCTGGTAATGGGACGACATTACAAACATTCTGATACATCAGATTTTCCTTTTTCCTACCTTATTGAAAGTAATGATGAGAGTATTCTGGTTCCGGGAATTAATATAAAGAGTGTCGGGACAATAAGAGACTCTAAGAAATGGCCTGTAAGGGACAGACGGAAGGATCCCCAAAGACTGGACCAGATAAATTTCAATCTCTTAAGCCCGTATACTGTACAGAAGATGATAAGGGGAAGGGATATTCTTATTGGTTTAAGAAAGGAACAGGAACCTGTTAACGGAAATTATACATATAAGAATATGTTGATAAGGGAGAAGGCACTCGACCGGGGAATTTATCTCTATACCCTTGCTATATATAAATTTCTTGGGAATTCACTGATTACCCGTCTCTCAGGTTTCGGAATCAGTTCTTACCAGGATATCTTTAAATCGCTCGTAAAAGACACACCACTTGGTACCGGTAAGTGGGTAGATCTTTCAGGACTTATCTGTCCGGCTGATGCTCTTAAGAATCTATTTAAAGACATTGAAAATAAAAGAGTTAACTCTATTGAGGAGATAAATTCTGTACTTACATCAATTCATCAGAACTATTATTCGTTTGAATGGAGCTGGGCCTATGATGCATTTGCTAAGGTATTTGGTAAGTCGCTGAGCGAATTTTCAATCGACGATCTGAAAGGTGTTATTAATAAGTGGAAGGAGTCGGTTCTTAAGATCGATGAATATCTGTATGAGGATGCAAAAAAAGAGTTTGCACTTTTTAATATGACCGGTTTTGGTATTGACGGGGAGGAAGCAGACAAACAACGTGATTTTGGAACGGTGAGAGGTGAATTTGCTACCAATCCAATGGTTGTGTCGATAACAGAACATATGGAAAAGAAGAATTTACTGGGTAACAGAATGCTTGAATTATTAAGCGAGTATAAGTATAATACTGATAGAGTAAAAGCATAATGTGCGGTATAATCGGATATACAGGTAAAAAAGAAAGCAGGGATCTACTTCTGAACGGATTGGAGAAACTTGAGTACAGGGGTTATGATTCTGCCGGACTTGCAATACATAACGGAGGATTAAGTATTGTTAAGACTCAGGGTAGTATTAAGGACTTGAGGGATAAAACTCCTGCAGACTTAAGGGGTAAAACAGGGATTGCTCATACAAGGTGGGCCACACACGGAGAGCCTTCAGAGTTAAATTCTCATCCCCATCTTTCTGTATCCGGAAATCTTGTAATGGTTCATAATGGTATTATTGAGAATTTTGAGGAACTGAAAGAAATTATCGGTATTGAGCAGGATAATCTTAAAAGCGAGACTGACAGTGAGGTTTTACTGAACCTGATTGATAAACTTTATATGGATAACGGAAGAGACCTGCTTGCAGCTCTGATTAAAGGATTACCCCTTTGTATTGGAAGTTATGCTGCTGTAATAATAGAAAGAGACAGGCCCGATGAACTGATGGTTTGCAAGAAGGGAAGCCCGATAGTAATAGGAATAGATGCAAGCGGATCCTATGTTGCATCCGATATATATGCACTGGCTGAGCATACAGAAAAGTTTTATTTTCCAGAAGAAGGAGATATAGTAAGCCTGAATGGTAATGGGATAAGATGCGCATATACATCTGAAGGTATCAGTAAAAAGCTGGCAGAAAAAATTTATTCCGTTGCGGACACAATTGTAGGTAAGTCGGGTTTCGATTATTATATGCATAAGGAGATATATGAACAACCAGCTATTATAGGTAAATTATTCAGAGGAGGTCTTAAGATTATTAGCCCTGACAAGCAGGCATTGGATTCTGATGATCTGCTAAGAAAGGCCAGGAGAATTACAATTCTGGGTTGTGGCACTTCATGGCATGCAGGACTTGTAGGTAAATATCTTATTGAGAAATTTGCCAGAATACCTGTAAATACTGAATATGCTTCAGAATACAGGTACAGGCATCCTGTAATCTCAGAGGACGATCTTGTTATATCAATTTCACAATCCGGTGAGACTGCTGATACTCTGGCTGCAAATAAACTGGCCAGACAATCAGGTGCAACAACTATGGGGATCCTTAATGTATCCGGTTCGACCCTCGAAAGGGATACAGACCTTCAGATCTATCTGAATGCCGGTCCTGAAATTGGTGTTGCGTCAACAAAGGCATATACTTCACAGCTTGCAATACTTACAATGTTAACAGAGAGACTATGTGAGCTGCATGGTCTTAAGGAAAATGCAGTACTTCTTGAGAATACCTTTAGTGTGCTGCCGGATTATATGGACAGGGTTTTATCAAACTCAGGTGTAATAGAGGAGATAGCTAATAAATATGCATTGTCGAATAATTTTCTTTTCCTGGGCAGAGGTCTGAACTTTCCTTCTGCTCTTGAAGGGGCTTTAAAATTGAAGGAGATATCTTATATTCATGCCGAGGGCTATCCGGGTGCCGAGATGAAGCATGGTCCGATAGCATTAATTGATTATCATTTCCCTACTCTTGCTATAGTTACCGACAGGGAGAACAGATCAAAGATGATATCAAATATTCGTGAAATAAAGGCAAGAGATGGAAAGATAATAGCCATATGTTCACAGGACGATAAGCTTACACCAACAATAGTTGATGATGTAATAGTGTTGCCTGAAGTAAAAGATGAACTTACTCCTGTGCTTGCTGCAATACCACTGCAACTGTTTGCATATTATATTTCTTTAATACGGGGATGTAATGTCGACCAGCCTAGAAACCTTGCCAAATCGGTTACCGTGGAGTGATTTGACAAAAGGTTTTATTCTGATATTCTCATAATTCTGGCAGGGGAGAGAAGGGTCTGCCATTGGCATCTAAGTGATTCAGCCAATATTCCACCCATCTCTTCAAACCATACCCTGAGCAAATGCATTATCCTGAGACAGGTCCCAAAACATAATACAATACTCAGTGATGCCAGTTTACCTGGCTTCATAATTTTATTGATCAGAAAGGCAGATCCTCAAATTCTTCATTTTCAGGAGGAATATCATCAAGCAGTGGAGGAGGCGTTTCATCTACTTCATTTCCATCTACTCTTTCTATTCTCCATGCATCAAGGTTGGTGAAGTAGTTAACTTTTCCATCTCTCTCCCATTTATTGCCTTTAAGATTAAATGAAACTTTGACAATGTTATTTATAAGATCATCATTTACAAGTTCACATCTATCCTGAACACATTGAAACTTGATATAGTCAATAAATTCTCTTCCACCTGCACCCTGCTCTGCCAGCTCAATAACAAATTCTCTTTTTCTGAATTTATCGCTCACCTGTTGAATGGCTCCGACTTCTATTATTTTTCCTTTTATTTCGAACGACATATTCAGTCCTCGTTTACAATTATTTTTTCGATCCTGTCTCCCTGGCTTATCTGATCGATTACTTCCAGGCCTTCTATTACTTTCCCGAAACAGGTATGCTTCCTGTCGAGATGTTGAGTATTTTGTCTGCTATGGCAAATAAAAAACTGTGATCCTCCAGTGTCTTTTCCTGCATGAGCCATCGAAAGAACACCCCTGTCGTGGTATTGATTATCGCCATCCAGTTCACATTTGATATTATAACCGGGGCCACCTGTCCCTACCCGCGGGTCACCCGGGTCTTTTGAATAAGGACATCCTCCCTGTATAACAAAATCAGGAATAACCCTGTGGAAAGCCAAGCCATCATAATATCCGTCTCTGGCCAGTTTCGTGAAATTCTCAACTGTAGCAGGGGCATCTTCTGTATAGAAGTTAACCTTCATGGTCCCCTTCGAGGTAACTATATCCGCATTCATTACTCTTCGTTTATTATTGCAATAAGTTCAATATCAAAAACTAATGTTGAAAATGGTTTGATAAATGCTCCGGCACCCCTGGCTCCGTATGCCAGTTCATATGGAATATAAAATCTATATGTCGATCCAACAGGCATCAATTGCAAACCTTCAACCCATCCCTTTATAACTCCGGAAACAGGAAATTCTGTTGGTTCGTCTCTGTCTAACGATGAGTCGAACTTTGTACCGTCTATTAGTGAGCCGGTATAATGAACCCTTACAGTATCAGTTCTGACAGGTTTTGGCCCTTCACCTAATTCAAGGATCTTATAGTACAGGCCACTATTTGTAACCATAACTCCGCTTATCTTGCCAATTGAATCAAGAAATGCCTTCCCTTCTTCAATTTCAGCCGAAAACTGATCCTTTAGTTTTTCCTCTTGCTGCATTTGCATATACATCTGGATAAATCCATTAGAGGCAGTTTCGTTAATAATCATATTGCCGTCTTTTGCATCCATCATACCCTTTGCAAGAATAATCGGATCAATTTCCCAACCCTGATTAGTGACTCCTGAATAGGTCGATATACCTATAGCATAAGAAAGAGAATCTTCTTTTGTCTCCAGCTTAACATTCTTTACGCTATTCTGTGCACAGGATGATACTAAAATACCTACGCTAGCGATAATAATTAATCCCTTGATTTTCATAGATCTTTATTTTTTAATGATTGAGACAAAGATAATTAATTCTTAGGTGAAAGATCGTTAAAGAAATGTGAAAATTCTTATAATCTGGTGGCCCTTGTAATTTCGCGTTTCCCGGGAGGGCCAGGAATATGATCGACAGAGAAATTACATGCCTTAAGCTGTCTCTTTAATTCTCCGCGCGAAGAATAGGTAATAAACAGGCCGCCTTTGTTGCAGGATAAGGCTATTTTATAAATAATCTCATTACTCCACATATCTGCTTGCTTATCCGGGCCGAAGGCATCAAAAAATATCAGATCATAATTATCTTCAGGATAATATTCTTTTATATCAGCCTTGATCTTAATAATGTTAAAATTATCTGAAATGTCTACCCTCTGGTTCCAGTCACAATCATGGATTTTAGAAAAAAGTGTTTTCCTGTCATGGCTAAAGAATTCCGAATAATTTAAAGATGCTGTTATCCTGCTATCGAGAGGGTATTTCTCTATGCTGGAATAATTTACCTTTATCATTAATTTTTCCGATTCAATCGCTGTAAGAAAGGCATTAAGTCCTGTTCCGAACCCTAGCTCGAAGATACTTATCTCTGATTTTGCCACTTCTCTGAGTCCGGATTTAATAAATACATGCATGGATTCCTGTATCGCGCCGTGGGTGGAGTGATAATGCTCGTTAAGGGATGGAACAAATATTGTATTCGATCCATCCTCAGTAACAATGATTTTCTTATCCATCAGTTTATAATAAAATCAAGTTCGTTCAATCTCGACAACAATATATACTTTTCTTTCTTTAATAGTAATTGAATATCTACAAGTTCGTAAATCGCACTTAGTTCGATAAGGTATTCTGTAAGCGAAATTTCTCCTTTATCAAGTGTTTTATCAATCAGTTTACTGTTATTGGAAGTACGCAGGGCATCATTCACAATAGCAAGATTTTCTTTATTTGACAGATAACTTCTGTAATATCCCGAAAATACTGATTCCTGAAGTAACAGATCACTCTCGGCTCTCTTGACCTGATAATCTGAGTCGGCAATCGATTTTTTAACCTTTCCTTTGTTCTTCCACAGCGGTACGCTAAGACCTATTGACGGACCTGTAAATCTTTGGTCGACAACTATTTCAGAGCTGTAAGCAATATCAAAGGATGGCAAATTATCCGATTTCGAGACTCTAATTTTATTATCGGCAGACCGGGTCCTGAGTACTGGCAAAAGAAATGCCGGGTGTGAGGATTTAAGCATATCCATATAGCCAGCCATCTCCGGTTCAATAATATCCGGGTAAGTGGATTTCAGTAGCTCTTTGCTATTATTTCCACTCATAAAATCAAGCCTGGCCCGGAGAATATCAAGCTTGTTTCCGGTTGAAGTAACTTCTGAAATAAGTTCAACCTGTTTTATCCTGATTTTATTATATTCGATAAGCGTTGCTTCTCCATTTTCAAGAAGTATTGAATATGCATTTTCGAGCCTGTTCATTGTTTCAAGTCTCCCCTGTAATATCTCCTTAGTTTCCAGAAGTGACAAATATTCAATAGCCGATAATCTTGCTTCACTCATTATATAAATATAGGTGAGCGAATACTCCATCCTTGCCATTTCAAGGTTGCTTTGCTTTAACGATTTAATCCTGGCATACTTGCCCGGGAAGTCGAACGACTGACTTATACCCCATGTAATTTTATCTCCGGGGGCAGGCTCATTACCAGGGAAATATCCGACACTTATTCTTGGGTCGTCAGGTGTAATATCTGTAAGCGAGACTGCCTCATCAGACGTAAGCAGCTGCTTTGCCGCAATAATATCCGGATGAGATAATCTTACTTTATCCATAAAACTTTCAAAAGATTGTCCCGATACCCTGATTATTGAAAGGGACAATAATATTAAAATAACTAATCTATTCATCTTTATTCTTATTTAGTAGGTAATAAACAGATGGCACTATAAAGATATTGAGTAGTGTTGAAGACAGTAAACCACCCAGGATTACCACTGCCATCGGACTCTGTATCTCGTTGCCTGGCTTGTCGCCTGCAATTGCAAGTGGTATAAGAGCGAGGGCTGCAGTTAATGCAGTCATAAGTATTGGATTAAGACGATCGGCAGAGCCTCTTACTATTCTTTCTCTCAGGCTTATCTTCTCGGTTTTAAGAGCTTCGTACCTGGATATAAGAAGAAGACCGTTTCTTGTAGCAATTCCAAAAAGTGTAATAAAACCGATTATTGATGGTATGCTAACAACTCCAGAGGATAGCTTTATAGCAAATATACCTCCAATAAGAGCCAGGGGCAGGTTAAGAAGGATAATCCCTGCAAGCCTGGAGTTTTTAAACTCCTGGTATAGTACCATATAAACAACAATAAGAGCCAGCAGGGATGTTATTAGCAGGCGTATTGAAGCACTTCTAGCACTTTCAAATTGTCCACCGTATTCTACCCTGTAGTCGTCAGGAAGAATAATATTTGATTCAATTTTATCTTCAATTTCCTCCAGCACACTTCCTATATCGCGGTCATTTACATTTACAGAAACAACAATCTTTCGTTTCACATTTTCCCTGTTTATTGTTGCAGCACCGGAAGAAGATTTAATATCAGCTACAAAACTCAATGGTATCTTTTTGCCATCGTAGCTGTCTATCATTGCACTTCTTATACCTTCGAAACTACCTCTGCTTATATCATTATACCTTAATACCAGGGGAAACTTTTTCTCTTCCTCGAAGACATCTGATACTTTTTCTCCTCCAATGGCTATCCTGATAAATTCTGTAAAGCTGTTCATAGGGATTCCATACCTGGATAGCATCTCGCGCCTGGCCTTAATCTTTAGTTGAGGTGTTTCTATTAACTGCTCAACATTGATATCGCCTATCCCTTCAATATTTTCTGTCTCTGATTTAATCTGTGTTCCCAGGGCATAGAGAGTATTCAGATCATCTCCAAATATCTTAATGGCAATATTTGCTTTAGTACCCGACAGCATATGATCCATCCGGTGAGTTATGGGTTGACCTACTTCAATATTTACACCGGCCAGGGTGTTAAGGTTTGCCCTAACCTCCTTAAGAAATTCATTTGCACTCCTGTCGATGATCCTGTAGGGGGCATCGATCTCGGATACATTTTCGCCGAAAGAATGCTCTGCTAATTCTGCCCTGCCTGTCTTCCTGCCCACTGCAATTACTTCCGGCAGCTCGAGTAACATAGCTTCAGCCCTGGCTGCAATACTGGCAGATTCTTCAAGGGATGTGCCTGGTGCAGCCGAAAGATTAATTGTCAGAGCCCCTTCATTAAAGGGAGGCAGAAAAGTTCGCCCGAGAGTGGTAAAAACAATTATTGCAACAAAAAATAAAATACCTGAAACACCAATCACCAATGAGTTTTTATTAAGTGTGTGACTCAGTGCCCTGATATAATGTTTATTCAGAAATTTTTCCATCCACGATCCATCCGATCTTTTTAATAACCTTTTTTCATTATTAAGCAGGTAGCTGCAAAGCACCGGAGTAATAGTCACGGCAACAATCAGCGATGCGAATAAAGAAATGATAAATGAAATTCCCAGGGGTTTAAGCATCCTTCCTTCAAATCCCTCCAGGAAGAATAGAGGGATAAAGCTTATAATAATAATTATTGTGGCATTTAAGATCGATGGCCTGATCTCGCTGGAGCCGTTGTAAACTACTTCTAAAACCGGCAATCGTTCCTGCTTAGGTAATCTGATATTTCTCCGAAGATGCCGGTACACATTCTCAACATCAATAATTGCATCATCAACCAGAGAGCCTATCGCTATTGCCATGCCGCCCAGTATCATTGTATTAATAGTGTGGCCCAGTAAACTTAAGGCAACAATTGATACAAACAGGGATAAAGGAATTGCCAGTAGCGAAATAATAGTAGTACGGAAATTCATTAAAAATACGAAGAGAATAATTATTACAAATATTCCGCCTTCGAGGATAGCTCTCTTTACATTATTTACCGAAGTATTGATAAATTCTGCCTGGTTGTATATATCTGTATGCAATTTTATCTCCGACCCAAAGTTCTTTTCTATTTCCTTTATGGCATCGTTTATTTCGGAAGTAAGCTGAACTGTATTTATGCCGGGTTGCTTTGTAATATTCACCAGTACTGCATCACGCCCATTATAGGCTGCAGTACCAATGGCAGGCGCAGGTCCTGTTTTGACTGTTGCAACATCACTTATTTTAACAGGAAGTCCATTAACAGTTTTTATAACGGATGCCCCGATGGCTACTGTATCATTTGTTCTTCCAAGGCCTCTTACAAGGTAAATATTACCATATTCGTTAATAAAGCTTCCTGAACTGTTTTCATTACTGTTTCTGCATGCAGTTGCAAGCTCCTCCAGGCTTACATTGTAGAATCTCATTTTGTTTTGATCTGCAAGGATCTGGTACTCCTTTGAGTCACCACCTATTGTGGTTACCTGGGCAACACCTGCTATCGATAATATTCTTGGTTTAAGAGTCCATTCAGCAATAGTTCTTAGCTCCATCCTTGTTCTGGTGTCAGATTCCATTCCGATAATCATCATCTCACCAAGGAGAGATGACTGTGGGGCAATAAGTGGTTTGCTGACTCCAACAGGCAGATCTTCAGATACCTGTAAAAGTCTTTCAGTAACAGTTTGCCTGGCGTCATAGATATCTGTTTTCCAGTCAAACTCAACCCAGACAATTGAAAATCCCATCGATGAACCGGATCTGACCCGTCTTAATCCGGTCGACCCGTTTACTGCTGTTTCTATAGGAAAAGAAACCAGCTGTTCTACTTCTTCAGGAGCCATGCCCGGCGCCTGGGTCATAACAACTACTGTTGGTGCAGTTAGCTCAGGGAAAACATCAATATCCATGTTCCTGGTTACATAGGTGCCAGAAACAAGCAAAATAACAGCTCCCAGGATTATTGTAATTCTGTTATTCAGCGAGAACTGAATTAATTTATTTAGCATGGTTCAGAATCTTTAGTGATTATGATTATGTGTGTTGGGGATGGATGTTTGCATCGACATCTTTACCTGGTATGCTCCATCTGAAACTACTGTTTCGTTCTCGTTTAATCCTGAGAGAATCATGGTGTGCTCACCATCATTTATCCCCGGTGTTATATAGCGCTTATCAAAATGGCCCTCATGATAAAGATAAACATAGAATTTTCCATATTCTTCCAATATTGAACTGTTTGGAATAATAATGGCATCATCTATATCTTCTCCAATAAGCCAGATATCAGCAAATGTTCCTGGAATAAGTTCGCTATTATAATCTAATTTGAAATACATAGGAATATAAAAAGAATTCTCACCTGTTGATCTGCCGTAAGATATTATATCTCCATTCATCTCTTCAGTATCGTAAATATCAGTGGTATATCCTGTTGCAAATTTGGCAGATTTAATCCTGTCGATAATCTCAAATTCGGATGGTGGAATATCGGCTCTTAAGATCAGATGATCTTCGGTCTGGATTACAGCCAGCCTGTCGCCCGACTCAATTTTATCCCCTTCGTGCACAAGGATTTCTTTTATAAAGCCTGTTTTAGGAGTATGAACAAATGATTTTCCTCCCGGTGAAGATGATTTGTAGACCTTATATTCAGCTTCGGCCTTAATAAATGTATTTTTCTTTTCCAGGAAATGGTCCTGGGTTATTAGTTTTTCTTTTATCAGCTCCGATGCGCGATCAAAGTCCTGCCTGGCTTTGTAGAAGTCAGCTTCTGCTTTAGTGTAATTTAATGCTGTGTTGTTTTCTATAAGATTTTCACTCTCAATAGTAAATACTGTGGTCCCTGCCTTAAGAGAGGTTCCGGGGTACAGAAAGGTATCGTTAAACCTTACTACGCCTGCTGATTGAGCAATAAGAATCAGCTCATCCTTATTGTCAAGGAGAATCCTGCCACTTGTCTTTTTTACGAAGTGAAAGTGCTGCTTTGATAGTCGGATGGTTTTATATTGGAAATTTGCCATAGTCCCGTTGGCTTCTTCAAGCTCATGGGAATGGACTGCAGTGCTCTCGCCCTGGTGCGTAGTATCTGCTTGCTGATCAGATGCATGAGAATGAGAAGATTCATCTTCGGCCTGGATATCATGTAAATGATCAGGTTCGGAGATATTATTTTTACACGATATTGCGAAGATCAATAAAAACAGTATTGTAATTATTCCGGCATTTTTCATTTTAATATTATTATGGGTTAAGGTTATATAAACAGATTATCCCACCGGCAAGCCGGGAGACAAGATATTTGCATCTTTAAATCAATTATACAAGAGGGGGCCCCCTAAGGGAATTTTTGGCTAAGAGAGGAGGTTTTTTATACCTGCTTTGTGTGTCAGGTCTCTGAATGTTGGCAATAACATCTGAAAATAAAAAACTGCATATTGGAGTATAGATAAACGAATAATCAAGATTAAGCTGTGGAAAAAGATTCGGATTAAAGTGGCAGACCTTTGAATTATGATCGTGCGTGCTTCTCCAATAAAGATACTGATCACTTCCATCAGAGTTGGTTTTATCCGAATGAATGCAACTAAGATGGACTGATCCTTTCTCTGTATGAATGTCTAAGGCAGCATGATCGGAATGCATATGCGGAATAACTCCATGCATAAAAATCACGAACCATGATATCAACAGAAATGATGCTTTTATCTTCAGTGCCTTTCTCATTAATTGAGTTTGTAAAGGCAAACTTAAGAATTTGTTTTAACTATTTCTTTTGATCTTGCCTTTTTAATATATTTTAACCAGCAATAATCCTTGCTTTCTGCAAATCCAATCCAGGGAGTACCGAAAGGCATACAGTACATATTATTAATAAGAACAAAGCTGATCCGGGAGGATATTATAGCGGATAATTCGGGGTATCAGAAGTAAATATACTTATGGGCATATATTGAACAGATTAATGGTATTTATGTTTATAGAAGTGGAGGGGGTTTTATTAAGCTGAGCCACTACCGCGAAAGAATATAAAGAACTAATAGCTAAGAAATATGTCTCTTTTGGTTGAAACAATAAAAGTCAGGGATGGTAAGTTATATAATATAAATTATCATTCTGAACGGTATAACAGGTCGCGGAAGGAGCTATTTTCTTCTGGCTTGAAAGAAGATCTTGCTACAAAGATAATTATCCCTGCATATGCCAGAAAGGGATTATTTAAGTGCAGGATAGAGTATGATGATCATATCAGGAAAATAGATTTTCTAAAATATGATAAGGTAGAGATAAATAGTCTCAGGCTGGTTGAAGCGGGTGATCTGGTATACGATCATAAATTTATTGAAAGGGGAGGTAT
>CAZWLP010000027.1:0-31486 GCA_964634565.1 uncultured Rikenellaceae bacterium
GTTACACTTAATGTACTTGACCTGCTTGGCACGGTAGAGGGCACTAAGGTATATGATCTTACCGTAACTTATAATGGGGGATCAGTGCTTGGAGTATCTCCTGATGATGAATATGACATAGACCATAATATTATCGATAATCTTATTAACCTCACAGATGAGTACCAGATTATACGCTATAACTTCAGGTATAAGATTAGGGATGATCGACCAGGACAAAATTTTGCTTATTGTGATCATGGCGTTGATACGACTATAATAATATACCTTGAACCAACACCAAAAGTAAACCACACAATTGTAAATGATACAATATGTGATGGAGGCGAAGTAAATTATTCTTTGACCACGCCTTCAACATCCGTATTTGGTGTTGAATATAATGTTACTGTTCTCAATTTTTACCCTGAGATTACAGGCTTCAATAATCAGGTTGGATTAAATGATCTTAGCAATCCTATTTTTGAAAATGTCTTTAATTCAGGCGATACTGCCAGGATGATACAGTATGTTATAAGACCATTTACAATCGATCCTGTTGGATCACAAAAGTGTGAGGGGATTAGAGATACGATAAGTGTATGGGTTAACCCAACCCCCAGAGTTATACCAATTAATTTAGCTGAACGGATTTGCTACGAAGACTTTACCGACATTGAACTTACCACGCCAACTGTTATGACTCATGGCATTATTGAGTTCGACTATACGGTGGCATTGAGTAATGCTACATATGTAACAGGTAATACAGCAGATTCTATCGGTCTTCAGATAGGAGATCATATTGTATTTGATTATACCAACGATGATGATACTATACAATCGGTATTCTATTATATCACACCAAAAAATGTTATTACAGGATGTTCAGACGGCACAATAGAAACTGTTGAAGTAAAGCTTCATCCCATCCCAATCAGGAGTATAGTTGTTACAAATCCACTTACATGTTTTAATGGAGACGACCTGGCCCTGCTGGCTACGCTTTCAAGAGGCACAGGTCCTTATGAGCTAATTCACTGGACAGGCTACTATGGTTATTCTAAATTTGATACTACATTCATTGATAACCTTATTCCCGGGGAATATACCTTACGCGTTATTGACAGCATCGGGTGTATGGTAGATTCGAGTATTACTAGAACGAAGGAGGCTCCGGTTCCTGAATTCAGTCCGATCAGGAAACGAGATCCTATATATTCACACCTATTTACCACTAACACTTCATGTTTTGATTCGAATGATGGCGAGATAGTTGTGGGAGTTACCTCCCCGGAAGCTTTCCCCTTTACTTACTGGGTAACGGATGAAGCTGGTGATACAATACAAACCGGATCGGTTTCCACAAACTACGATCCTGGTAATCCTGCTACCTTTGATATAGTTTCAAATGTCGGGGGAGGTCAGTTAGAAACACAATATTTTGTTACTTTCGAGGATGACAATGGATGTATAATTTCGAACAATACGTTTGTCAGATCACCATTCCCAATAAGTGCTGATCTTGTACCTTATGAATATCAGGGTGGTTATAATATTACGTGTAGAGGCTATAGTGACGGAATTATCCGGGTATCGAATATTACTGGAGGCTCGGTGCTGAGTCAGGATGATTATACTTATCTGTGGACAGCCAGTGATGGTGGTGTAATAAACGTAGATAATACTCTGGATTCGATATGGGGTCTGCCTTATGGCACATATACAGTTACAGTCTTTGATCTTTTTGGTTGCTCATTTACAGACAGTATTACTCTTACAGAGCCAGAAGGCATTACCCTTTTAAGTGATACTGTTAGCACATACCAGGATGGTAATAATATCAGTTGCCATGGTTTAAACAATGGAAGTATCAGTCTTGATTTTGAGGGAGGTTCGGGTATTTATGAATATGAATGGACCGGTCCTGATGGTTTCACCAGCGAAGAGCAGAACATAAACTCACTTTATGCCGGCACATACGACCTTCTTGTTACTGACCAGACAGGATGTGACATGCCATTTATTTACGTGTTGACAGAACCAGATACCTTAAATATCTTATTCTCGCCCACAGAAACAGACGACTTCTTATATAATATTGATTGCAATGGTGGACTGGCAGATGTTAATATTACACCCGAGGGAGGTAGCCTGAATGGATATGAATATATATGGACAACTGTAAATGGCTCGGGAATAGAAGCCACCGATCAGAACCAGACAGACCTTAGTGCTGCAACATACTATGTACAGCTTACAGATGGCAATGCCTGTGTATATGAGGACAGCATTGTAATTACCGAACCAGAACCTCTCCATATTGAGGTTAACAAAACCAATATTACCTGCGAGTCGCTTACAATGGATAATGGGTCTATCGATATTACAGTAACGGGAGGAGCAGATACTCATCCTTATATATTTAACTGGGATAACGGAAGCACTACTGAAGATATTTCCGGATTGATGGAAGGACGGTATATAGTTACTGTCGAGGATGAATATGGATGTATGATTATTGATTCGGCCGATATATATCTGCCTCCGCCATTAGAAATAGATAAAATAGTTTCCAATTATAATGGAATGAATATTCGATGCTTTGAAGATGCAAATGGTTCAATAGATATTAGCGTAATAAGTGGTGACGGCCCCTATAGTTTTACGTGGGAAGGACCTGATGGCTATACCTCTGATCAGAGTTCAATAAATGCATTGACTGCAGGCCAGTACAGGGTTCATATTATTGACTCCAACCTTTGCGAGTTAAGAGATACTACGGATATGATTGAGCCGGGTCAGATTGGTTTTATTGCTACTGTATCGGAAAGTGACTTTGGCAGCTACAATGTAAATTGCTTTGATGATAATACTGCTACAATCGACCTGGACGGCATTAATGGAGTGGGAGATATCTCATTTAGCTGGACTGATGGTTTTATAGGATCCTACAGGGAAGGACTTGGAGCCGGATTATACGGAGTTGTTATAAGCGACATTAACACCTGTAGTAAGGATACTATTATTACAATTATCCAGCCCGAACCTCTATCTGTAACTGCTACGATTGATCAGCCATATTGTGTTGATATGCCGGATGGTACGATTTCACTTCTTGCCGGAGGAGGTTTTGTAATGGCAGATTATTTCTATGAATGGTCGGATAATACAACAGGCTCTGTGCTGCCTGATATTGCTGCAGGCACATATATTTATACAGTAACAGACGATAATGGATGTTCGCTGACAGATACAGTAATTGTAAAGAGTGAAAGGGATAATTGTCTTACAATTCCGAATGCTATATCACCAAATGGTGATGGCATTAATGATGTATGGAATATCGACCTGATTGATCTTTATCCTGATGCAGAGATAAAGATATTTAACAGGTGGGGCGAGCTGGTATGGGCCTCGGAAAAGGGCTATCCTCAGCCATGGAATGGAAGAAGCAAGGGGAGGGAGCTACCTGTTGATTCCTACCATTATATAATAGACTTAAATAATGGCAGAAAGGTAATTCTTGGACATGTAACAATAGTTAGATAGTTTTGGCGTATATGTAAATAGTGAAAAAGGGAGTATATATATTAATTGCAATTATGTTTCTGACATTCAATTTGAGTGCTCAGCAACTCCCTATGTACAGTCAGTACCTTTTCAATAAATATCTTATAAATCCTGCCGTTGCGGGATCTGATGGTTATACAAGTTTTAACCTTACTGCCCGTGAACAGTGGTTAGGATATTCGGGAGCACCTCGTACATATTCTTTTAGCTACCAGACCAGGATGCTTAAGCGGAGTTATATTCTAAGAAATACAAGCGTACGGCGAAAGATATTCAGACCCAGGTCTGAAGGGAAAGTGGGATTGGGTGGTTATGTTTTCGGCGATAAGAACGGATTGGTTCAAAGGACAGGAGCCCAGTTTACCTATGCCTATCATACCTGGTTATATGGAGAAACCCAGCTTTCGTTTGGGATTTCTGCTACCGCTTTTCATTTTAGAATAAATGAAGACATGATTATGTTTGAGGATCCTGATGATCCTATACTTTTTGGCGACCTCAGAAAGGGAGTATTTGTGCCGGATGCAAACTTTGGAGTTTACCTTCTTAATTACAGGTATAATATTGGGTTTTCTATTGAACAATTATTTCAGTCTTATGGTAAGATAGGTAACCCTTCATATGAAAATCTCACACTGATGAGACATTACTACCTGTTTGGGTCGTACACATATCCTATAAGTGTTGAGAGTGAGATCCAGCCTAATTTTATGTTTCGTATGTCTGAGCAATGGAAACCGCAGGTTGATATTGGGATGAACTATCTATTAAGACAGGATTTCTGGGCAGGTCTTTCCTACCGTACTGGAAATGTATTTATTGCCAGTGTAGGAGCCAGGTTTGAGAGTTTTTATTTCGGATATTCATTTGATTTTTCTTTAAGTGAGATTCAGAGTGTAACCTACGGTTCACATGAAATTATGGTTGCAATGAAGATTGGAAGTAATTCCAGGAGGTACAGGTGGCTCGACAGATATTAAGATTTTTTCTCCAGTATATATATTAGAGAACCTGATTTTGACTTCTTAAACCAGGAGCTTATCCAGGCAATTTTGCCTATCGCTATTCCCTTCAGGAAACTTATACCTGAACCACGATATCGTTCGCTCAGTATTGAAATATAAAATGAATCGAGGGGCATTCGACTAAAACTTCTGAGTTGCAGATCGGAATCCTTGATCAGACTTTTAAATGAGGATAGGTTAAAGTGCCATAAATGTCGTGGAACATCCCATGCAGCCCAGTATTTTTTATAATAGTGTGCGTCAAATGAATCGTTATTGGGCAGGGCAATTATACATACTCCGGTTTTGTCAAGGATGCGACTGATCTCGTTTAAAACTTCCTTAGGTGACCAAAGGTGTTCTAGCACATGCCATAGAGTAACAACATTAAATTCTGATGCACTGAAAGACTGGATCTCATCCAGGCTAAGCACCGTTAATCCGAATTTTTCTTCAGCATATTTTTTTGCATCAATGTCAGCTTCTATTCCGATGCTATTCCAATGTCTGTCGTTCATATAGGCAGCGAAATATCCGGTTCCACAGCCAATATCCAGAAGTTTTCCCTGTTTTTTCCCTGAAGCTTTGCTTACAGTCCTGAATTTACTTCGCAGCATCCATCTCCTTGCTATATGGTAAAGTCGATTTGTTATACCCTTACTTGTATCACTGTGCGAAATATAATCTTCTGATTTATAATATTTTGATATCTTATTTTCATCAGGGGGATCAATTGTAAAACAGAATTTGCAATAATCGCACTTCCAGATATTGAAATCTTCCCTGGAAAGAAAATGGTCGCTAACTGTGTAAAGTAAGGACGTAGACTCACTTGAGCAAAGAGGACACTTATGCTGCATTACTTGATTTACGCTTTTTAATTTCAATAAAGATGGAAGTAAATAATAATAATATAAGAATTATTGATCCGGCCATTGAAACCATATTTCCGCTTGAGTATGATTGGGGCTTAAAGGTGAAAACAATCTCATTATCTCCGGGAGGTATTACAGCAGCCCTTAGTACATAATTGACCCTCAGTATATCTAGTTCTTTATCATTAATTGTAGCGTTCCATCCCTTTGGATAATATATTTCAGAAAAAACAGCCAGCTGAGTTGTTGCAGATGATGAGTTATATATTAACCTGTTGGCCCTGTAATCTTCAAGGTATATTGATGACAGAGTATCACGTTTAAGCTTATATTCGTTTAATAAATCTTTATATTCTTTATTTATAACTGCTTCTTTAGAAGGATCCATGGTATTTATAGCTCCAAGCTCCTCGTCAGGACTATTTACTATCAGTAATGAATCGACAAACCAGGCATTACCAAGAGCTTCAGTATTGACCAGCGGCTCAGCCTCAGGGTTGAATATTACATATTTTGTATTGAGCATATTAATAGAGTTCAACCCTATAAATGCTCCTTCGAGATCTGCAAGCGAAGTGGCAGACCTTAATTTATCTCCCAGGATGCTTATGTCTCTGCTAATGGAGTTTGATATCAGGTCCTGGTATCTTCTTATTTTGGCCCCGTGATAACCGCCAATTGAATGATGATAGTACGAAGTAAGACCCTCAGAGAATGGATCGGGAACAGCTAAATTCAATACTCTGACCTCGTCAGGATCGTTCAGGATAAACCTGTCAGCTGTAGTAGGTTCAAAACTTGCTTCAGCTTTCTTCTGAGTAACAAAATTATTGTTATTCAGGTACCTTTTATCGACGGGCCACATATCTAATGCGACCAGTAGTCCAAGAGCAATAATGCCATTTAATAACCTTATTTTTCCATTATAGGAATAGAAAATAATAGCAATGGCAGCTATGATAAATACCAGCGATCGTAAAAGATCTGTTTTAAGCATATCTTTTCTATCGGCAATAAGTGCATTTTGCAGCCAATCTGGTAACTGACCTCCTTCATTTCCGGATATAAATGACCCTGCAAGACCCGGGAACATCAGGTAGAGCAGGAGTATACCCAATGTTATTCCACCTGCAATCTTGATAGATCCGTACAGATCGTGTTTGTCTACTTCCTTTTTAAATATTTTATCCAGGGCAAGGATGCCCAGGAGGGGTATACAAAATTCTACAATAATCAGGATCATGGTTATTGCCCTGAACCTGTTATATCCGGGGAAATGATTAAAGAACAGGGAGGTCATTGGCATGAAGTTCTTACCCCATGCCAGCATTATTGAAATAATCGTAATAAGTAGGATCCACCATTTATCTCGCCCCTTAATCAGCACAAGTCCCATAATAAACAGAAAAAAAGCTATTGCACCAACATATACAGGCCCGCTGGTTCCAAGATTTTGTGTTCCCCAGTATTGTCTGAACTGGGGGATATATTGAGAGGCATTATTTTTCCTTAGTGCCTTAACTGTTTCGCTATCGTTTGCGAAAGGTACAGAGGCACCACCTTTTAGGTTTGGAATAAGTAAGGTAAGTGTTTCGTCTATTCCGTAACTCCATTGTGTTGCGTACTGAATTCCCAGGCCCCCAGTATCGTCCTGGCCCTCTGTTGCTAATTCAGACTTACCCCTCATAGAGTACTTTGTATACTCGTAAGTTGTATACAGACTTGCGAAATTTACCATAAGGGAAATAATTACACCCCCAATCAACATCAATGACGTCTTTAAGAATGGCTTAAAATCTTTTTTTCTGATAACATAAATAAGCTCAAATATTCCGAATGTCAGTATAATAAGAAGGGTATAATATGTTATCTGCAGATGATTGGCAATAATTTGCAGTGATAGAAAAAGTGCCAGGAATGAAGTCCCGATCAGCCTGTTTCTTCTGTATGCAAAGATCACCGAACCAATAAGGGGAGCCATATATGCGAGAGCCATGGCTTTTGTATTATGTCCGGCAGCTAATATTATAAAAAAGTATGATGAAAATCCGTAGGCGAGAGATCCTACAATAGCAAGCCATGGATTAACTCTGAGGGACAGAAGCAAAATGTAAAATCCTATCATCAGAATCAGAATTGGAGCGATAGGTATCCCCGGAGAGATTAATAAATAGTGTAATGGCTTAAGCAGGTTGCCAAAATATTGAGTGGATATCAGATAGGCAGGCATGCCTCCAAACATTGAGTTTGTCCACAAAGGCTCCTCATTAAATTCCTCCCGATGATCCACGATCTCCTTTGAACTTCCTTCAAAAACTGTTGTGTCGTGAGTCTTTAATACCTGCTTGTCAAGTGCAGGAGCGAAGTATATTAAAGTTAGAATTACAAAGGTTAAAACTGCAATCAGGTGTGGTAGAAGCTTCTTTATAATAGAGTTATCAGACATCTTAATTAAACGATATTAATGTATATTTGTAGTGTTACAAAAATAATCTTTTTAATTTAATAGATGACTTGGGCGTAATTCAAAGACAGACGATTAAGGGAACACTCTATTCTTACCTGGGTGTAGGTCTTGGTTTTGTTAACCTTGTTATCCTGTCCCCCAAAATATTTTCAACAGATCAGATTGGCGTAATACAGGTGCTGGTTGCTATGGCAGTAATTCTTGCTCAGTTTGCTTCTCTTGGCTTTAACAATGTAAGTATTAAGATGTTTCCCTATTTCCGGGATAAGGAGAGTAAGCATCATGGCTATCTTGGACTGGGATTTGTTATTTCGCTTATCGGGTTTGTTATATTTAGCTTTCTGATACTACTGGGCAAGCCTATTATTATTCAGCAAAATGCGGATAAGTCTGCCTTACTTACTGACTATATTGACTGGATTATTCCACTTGTTTTCCTGTTTCTGTATTACAATCTGCTCGACACTTATGCCAGGGTTATGTATAAGGCTGCCCTGGGTTCATTCCTCAGGGAAGTGCTTATCAGGATTATTAATCTGGGTCTGATAGTATCAGTTTATATCGGATGGATAGATTTCAGAACTTATGTTATTCTTTATATACTGTCGTATAGTATTACAATCGTTATCCTGGGAGTTTATCTAATATCGACCGGGCAGGTATCATTTAAAATTGATCTGTCACTCCTGAGGAATCTGAAAGCAGAAATGATTACCGTGGCACTGTTCGGCATGATTGCAGGATTAAGCGGTGTAGCTAAACTTAGCTTCGATAAATTAATGATAAACAGGTTTATGGATCTAAGTGCAACCGGGGTTTATTCAATAGCATTTTATTTTGGCACATTGATTCTTATACCCCAGCGGGCGATGTCTAAGATTTCATCTACTGTTATATCTGAAGCATGGAAGTCCGGCGACAGGGATCTTATCTCGAGGACCTATTATCAGAGTAGTATAAACCAGTTTGTGGTTGGGACCTTTGTCTTTTTGATTGTCTGGCTGAATGTTGACAGTATGTTAAGCTATCTGCCAGATATATACACACAGGGTAAATATGTTATATTATTTATTGCGCTGGCAAACCTGATTGAGGTATTAGCCGGGGTAAATATTCAGATTATCATTACATCTGAGTACTACAAATACCAGACATATTTTATGATATTGTTATTGGTGAGCATCGTAATTACCAATGTGATATTAATTCCGATAATGGGGATTAATGGTGCAGCTATTGCTACCCTGATTTCTTCTCTTATTTATACATCGTCAAGGGTAATATTCCTGTTTCAAAGGTATTCATTTCAGCCATTCAGGCTTAATCATTTTAAGGTATTGATAATATTGGTTCTATTACTGCTTCTGGGTATATATGTACCACATTTTTCAAATTGGATTATTGACATTGTAATAAGATCATTTGCTATATCACTGCTATATATGCTATTAAACCTGATATTTAAAACATCAAATGAGTTAATAAGCATTTATCGTCTTCTAATAAAAAAGATATTCTAGATAATGAAGTTTAGTCCGGGCATTATCATACAGGCAAGAAGGGGAAGCAGTCGATTTCCAGATAAGGTTGTTTTACCCTTCTACAATGGAATGTCGATTCTGGAATTATTGATAGAGCGTTTTAAAAATAATTCAGAATATTGTCTCGCTGTTGCTACTACAGATGAACCGGCAGATAATTTGATTTATGAGATATGTGCCAGACTGGGCGTTCACTGTTACAGGGGTTCAAGTAATAATGTGCTCGACAGGTTTTACCGTACCAGTACAGAGTTTAACATTGATCCTATTATAAGGATATGTTCAGATAACCCATTTCTTATCGAATCATCTCCTTTGGAACTATTGAATTCATTTTTTAGTAATAAAAGAGACTATATCGGTTATAAACTTTCTGACAACAGGATTGGGATAAGAACTCATTTTGGATTATGGGCAGAATTATTAAGCCGCAGTGCCGCAAAAGAAGCTCTTAGCGTTACAGATAAGAGCATTTATCTGGAGCATGTAACAAATTATTTTTACAGTAATCCGGATAGGTTTAAATTATCGTATATTGATGTACCCGAGATAGTTTATTCAAGGCATGATATAAGGTTAACTGTCGATTCAAAGTCAGATTTTGAACTGGCAAAAGTAATTTTCCGGCATTATACTGAGGGATCTGCTGGCGACCTGCCTTTTTTGATTAACTTAATTGATAGCAGGCCTGAGTGGAAGATAGAAATGAATAATAGTATTACTCAAAATGAAAAATGAAATATATCTTATTGGTGAGATAGGCCAGAATCATAATGGATCAACAGATATTGCCAAACAACTGGTAGATGTTGTTGCCAGGCCTGTAGTTGACCGGCTGTTTAATAAAGAGCTGAGCGGGATGAATGCGGTAAAACTTACCAAGAGAGACCTTAAGCAGGAGTTGTCGACATCTATGATGAATAAGCCATATAACTCACCACATTCATTCGGAAAGACTTACGGTGAGCACAGGGCCTTTCTTGAGCTGAGTGATGAAGAGCATAAAGAGATTTATTTGTATGCTAAATCAAAGAAACTGGATTTTGTTGAAACAATATGTGCTACAGGTGCGATGAGCCTGTTAAAATTATTTACACCAGACAGACTGAAGGTTGCCTCTCGTGATTTAACAAATTTGCCGCTACTAAATGCTCTGGCTGAAACACGTATACCAATAATTCTGTCTACAGGAATGGGAGGGGATAAAGAGATTGAAGATGCCTTAGAAATTATTACAAGATATCATTCCTCAATAAGTATACTGCACTGTGTCTCAGAATATCCAACGCAGTATGAAAATGTGAATCTTAATACGATTTCATATCTTAAGGCCAATTACTCAGACTATATTATCGGGTATTCTGATCATACCATTGGGATAGCTATTCCCATTGCCGCAGTTGCTCTTGGTGCTGAGGTAATAGAAAAACATATAACACTCGACAGAGCCATGAAAGGTTCTGATCACAGGGGATCGCTGGGAATTGATGGTATTGAAAGGATGGTAAGGGATATTCGTAACCTCGAAGATGCTATGGGCGAAAAAGAAATTTTTATTTCTCCATCTGTTGCTGAATCCCGAAAAAAACTGGAAAGGAGCCTTGCAACCACCGGTGACCTTCAGTCCGGACATATTCTGACTGCCCGGGATCTTCATCTTCTTAGTCCGGGCGACGGGTTTAGCTACGCTGAAAGGGATAAGGTTATTGGGAAAAAGTTGATAAGGGCATTGCCGAAGGATGAAATTATTTACCCTCAAAATATAGAATAAGATGATACCTAAACTTGTACTTACTGATATTGATGGTGTATGGACTGATGGAGGAATGTACTACGGAGAAGGTGGGGAGGAGATGAAGAAATTTTCAACTTCTGATAGTGTAGGAGCCCTGTTCTTACGATTGAATAATATACCTCTTGGGATAATTACAGGAGAAAAAACAAATATTGTGGAGAGGAGAGCAGCAAAATTGAAAATTGATATTTTGTACCAGGGAGTTCAGAATAAGCTGCTTACAGGCCAGGGTATTGTTAAGCAACTTGGAATTAATCTTTCAGATGTGGCATTTATTGGCGACGAGATAAATGATATCCCCTTAATGAAAGAATGTGGATATGTTGCTATTCCGGCTGATGCCTCTGATTACATGGATAAGTACGCCGATGTCAGATTAAAAACAGTCGGAGGTAAAGGAGTTTTTAAGGAGTTTGTTATTCACCTGCTTGAAGAAAATGATATTTTCGAAGAGACCATGGATAAGTACCTTAAGAGCCGTCAGTAATAGCTGAGCATACCCTTATGGAAACTTCACCATCTATTAGGTAAGCATATTTGGATATAAATTCCGATACTGATTTATTATCCTGGACAAGTGAGCCTGAAACTAATTTCATAAGAGCAGTATAGCAACTATCAGCATTTTTTACCTTATATCCCACTCCGGCAGCAATATAACCCTGTATATCCTGTTCCAGGGGATCGTGAATAATCAGTGGCTTGGAGAAGTAAACAGCTTCGGTTCCTACTGTAGAAAAGCATGTATAGACTGCATCCGATGTGTTAATAAGTTCGTATAAATCATGCTCGGGCTTATATTCAATATTTACCAGGTTATTTTCATCAGCTATCGCACTGTAATATTTATAGTAATCTTTTTCAAGCGGATGAGGTTTAAGATGTATTATAAGATCATCTGATTTTGCTGCGGCCCTGAACAAATCTGAAGCTGCTGATCTTCTGAGGGAGGGATCTCTCTGAGGTTGGGTAGCAAATAATACAATTTTCTTTCCTGAATTATCTGATTTGAAATTTTTAAGCACCTTAATTGTGTCCGTCCTGATCTGACCCGTAACAAGTAATTCCTGATCACTGTAATTTCCCTTATCTCTAAGAAGATCTTTCCAATAGCTGCCCCATAAAAGTGTCAGGTCGGGTGTTATACTCTTTTTAGCTTCTTCTTTTGTAAATCTGTAGGCGGGGTGAAGTTCGTGGATGGCTCCATGCTGGATGCCTATTGTTTTTATTCCCAGGTACTTTGCAGCGTCAAGTAAGCTCTTGTTATAGGGGCTGTTTTCATCAGAAGCAGTAATGGACAGAGGTTGGTGTTTTAGACATATCTCCCTGAAACCAATATATCTCATTATATATACTCTGAATGATGATTTTAAATTTGAGAGCAGGTATGTAATTAATGAATACTCTGTATTACTGTATTGAAGACTTATTGAGTTAAGCTTACAGGAAAGGTCTTTTCTTATTTTTCTGATCTCCTTTCTCTCAGACCGTCCAAGTATTGCTTTAGCAAGAATCTGGTCGGAAGAAATATTTTTAAGTTTAAAGACCTTGTATTGTAATGATTTCTTATAGGCTGAAATGCCTGCTGTTCTTTTACCGGGGAGACCAGCTTCAGTAATAAGGCAAAACCTATTATCCAGTATTTTGAAAAGATTATGAAATATAAAATTTCCTTTATATTGTTCCTTCGCAGATTTATGATAAATCTTTACAGGTTTTGCGTTATCCAGAATAAGATGCCGTCCTTTTATACTGTGCGTAGAACGTAGGCAAACCCTAATTATGGCAAACATCATTTTAAGCCCGATAGAAATAGCACTCTTAATTTTGCCTGTTCCTTTTTCTTTTCGGTATCTGTAATTAATATTTTCTGGAAGATGATGGATAAGAATTTCACAAGGGATATCTGTATAGAAGATAATAGCAAACTTTTCAGAAGCCAGTTTTATTTCTTCGATAAGATATTCAATATTTCTGGCAGCCATGTAAACGCTTAGCCGCTGGTAAAACCAGAAATTCATTTTTTGATATTCCAGCAGGTCTGAAACAGTTGACCCTCCGATTCTTTCATTACTGAAGCTAAGAACCCTGTCCATTATATTGTAATTGATTCGCTTCTTATCTTCAGGGCCTGTTTGCGGGGAATAAATATTATTGGGAAGATTACCTTGTCTGGCATTAAAGTGCCAATAGACCAGACTCTTAGATCTTCTGATTGTCTGGATCTCTTCTCTGGAAAGATTTCTGGATATAATATGTAATTCAGGTCTCAAATTATTCTAAAATATCAATCAGTTTAACAAGAGATGAAGTTAGATTCTTTCTATCGTAGTTATATGTAAGATTATCAATTTTATGGGCAGTCTTTAATTGAGAGTTTAATATATAATCTATAATGCCATCTGTATCACCTGGCTCAAACATCCTTCCTGATCCTGCTTCATTAAGAACTTTTGCTGCATCTCCATTTAAGGGTCCGATACCAAGAATGGTGTTTCCGGACCTCAGATATTCATATATTTTACCGGTAACAATAACTTCATTGTATTTATGATCTGGTATCAGAAGGAGCAGCATATCACTTGAAAGAATATGTTTTATGGTTTCGTGATGAGTTAGATAAGACACAAATTCACAATTGCTAAGTAGCTTAAAGTTCTTAATCTGTTTAATAATTTCTTCTGATAGTTGTCCTACAAACCTGAGGATAAATTTTTGCTCCGGATTATTACTGATGATTTCGGAAACAGCCTTAAGAAATGATTCAATAGGATAGCTATCGCCTATACTGCCTGTATAGCATATTGTGTAAGCATCAGATTTGTTTTTAATGGTTTTAATATTAAAATCTTCTTCATCAAAACCATTTGGTAAAACAAAAATTTTATCTTTTCCGGATTGCAGCTTTTTTTCAAGCAGCTTCTTCATCCCATCTCCAACCGTAATAATCAGGTCAGCTTCAGCCAGTACTGAATATTCGTATTTCTTATCCTTATTTTTTGCCGGAGATGATGCATAGAAGTTTTTATAATAGTAAATATCTGTCCAGGGGTCTCTGAAATCAGCAATCCACTTTATTTTTTTGTATTTTCTTTTTAATCTGCGTCCTATTAGGTGACTTGAGTGTGGGGGTCCACTGGTAATAATTAGATTAATATCTTCTTCTTCTATAAGGTGTCTGGCCTTATGAAACGCAAATTTATTCCAGCCTTTCCTTGGGTCGGGAATAAAAATGTTTCCTCTGATAAACCTGGCAAATCTGTATATTAAGCTTTTATTATTAGTACTTATCCTGAGGTTTTCTCTGGTTCCGGTTTTCTTGCCAGGCAGTATATTATAATAATTTCTAGCCTTTGTGGTATAAATCCTTATATCAGAATTTATCTCAGAGATAAGGGAGTGGTCGTATGCTGGAAATTCGGCAAAGTCGGGGTCGACAGTAAGGATAAATGGCTGATATTCAAATTCCGGGAGATATTTTGAAAACTTCAACCATCTCTGTACGCCTGCTCCACCTGAAGGAGGCCAGTAGTAAGTAATAATCAGAATCTTTTTATTCCCTGACATAGATTATTTTGAATATCAAATATCGAACAAGGAATAATGATTTTTGATCGGATTTTACATAGGACAATACCTTCAAAAATCGTTATTCGTAAATCTACAGCTTCTTCAGCAAACTGCTTATATCAACTTTTTCCTTTATAATTCCCTTAAGAGCATCAATAGACAGTCTCTCCTGTTCCATGGTGTCTCTGTACCTTAGTGTAACTGTATTATCTTCTTTGCTTTGATGGTCAACAGTAATGCAAAAGGGTGTTCCTATGGCATCCTGTCTGCGGTATCTCTTCCCGATAGAATCTTTTTCGTCGTATTGACAGTTAAAATCAAATTTAAGATTATCGATAATTTTTCTTGATATCTCAGGAAGGCCATCTTTTTTAACCAGTGGCATTACTGCAAGCTTAACCGGGGCCAGTACTACAGGTAGTTTCAATACAATCCTGGTATCAGATGATCCATCTTCTTTTACAATTTCTTCCTGTTGGTAAGAAGCTGAAATAATTTGCAGAAACATCCTGTCGACCCCTATAGATGTTTCAATTACATAGGGTACATATGATTGATTTTGCTCGGGGTCAAAAAATTGTAATTTTTTACCACTGTATTCCTGATGCTGACTAAGATCGAAATCAGTACGTGAATGTATACCCTCAACTTCCTTAAATCCAAATGGGAACTTAAATTCTATATCGGTAGCAGCGTTTGCATAATGGGCAAGCTTATCATGATCATGAAAACGATAATTCTCCGCTCCAAAACCCAGACCCTGGTGCCACTTCATTCTTATTTCTTTCCATTTAGCAAACCATTCCAGTTCAGTACCGGGTTTAACGAAGTATTGCATTTCCATCTGCTCAAACTCCCTCATCCTGAAAATAAACTGTCTTGCAACGATCTCATTCCTGAAAGCTTTTCCTATCTGTGCGATGCCAAATGGGATTTTCATCCGACCTGATTTCTGAACATTCAGAAAGTTTACAAATATCCCCTGTGCAGTCTCAGGCCTTAGAAACAATTTCATTGCTCCTTCGGCAGTTGATCCCATTTCAGTACTGAACATCAGGTTAAACTGTCTTACATCAGTCCAGTTCCTTGTTCCGGAAACAGGACAGGCTATTTCGTAATCAATAATAATTTGTTTAATCTCCTTAAGATCATTGTCGTTAAGTGCTTTTACAAATCTACCATTGATAAGATCAATTTTTTCCTGGTTAGCCAGTACGCGTGGATTGGTTTCCCTGAATTGATCTTCATCAAAAGTCTCACCAAATCGTTTCTTTGCTTTGTCAATTTCCTTGTCTATTTTAACTTCAAATTTGGCTATCTGATCTTCTATTAATACATCTGCCCTGTATCTTTTCTTTGAATCCCTGTTATCAATTAAGGGATCATTAAAAGCATCTACATGGCCTGAGGCTTTCCAGATAGTTGGATGCATAAATATGGCGGAGTCGAGACCTACCACATTTTCATGAAGCAAAACCATGCTGTCCCACCAGTATTTCTTGATATTATTTTTTAATTCAACACCATACTGTCCATAATCATATACTGCTCCCAGGCCATCATATATTTCACTTGATTGAAATACATATCCGTACTCTTTGCAGTGCGCTACAAGGTTTTTAAAAAGATCTTCCTGTGCCATATTTATTAAGTTTCATTGCGTCAGGCAAAAGTAATCCAAAATCTTTGGTTTTACAATTTGCAAATTGGCATAAGGGAACTCTAATATTTGTATATTTGTTTATTAATCCAGTGATTTTTATTGATGGCCCTTAAAGCGGATTTTTTAGTTATAGGATCAGGTATTGCAGGAATGTTTTTTGCTCTTAAAGCTGCAGCTCACGGTAAAGTAATTATACTATCAAAGGCTGAAATAACAGAGACCAATACCCGGTATGCACAGGGAGGCATTGCGTCGGTGATGTATAAACCAGATTCTTTTGAGAAGCATATTGAAGATACCATAGTTGCAGGATCGGGATTTTGTGATGAGGAAGTTGTAAGAATGGTGGTGAGCGAAGCACCTGCCAGAATCAATGAGTTGATCGACTTCGGTGTTGGATTTGATACAAGAGATGATGGCAAATACGACCTTGCAAGAGAGGGAGGTCATTCAGAGCACAGAATACTTCATAATAAGGATAAGACAGGTGAGGAGATACAGAATGTTCTTGCTAAGAGAGTAGAGTCGCATGCCAATATTACTGTACGCGAAAATTGTTTTGCCATAGATCTGCTTACTCAACACCACCTGGGAGAAATTGTGAAGCGTCATATTGGTGGTATAGAGTGTTATGGGGCCTATATCTTTGACAGCACTTCAGGGACGGTAGAAACAATATTGTCAAAGGTTACTGTGATAGCCACGGGCGGTATAGGGAATCTTTATCAGACAACTACTAATCCGGAAATAGCTACAGGGGATGGGATAGCAATGGTGTACAGGGCCAAGGGTATAATTGAGAATATGGAGTTTATTCAGTTCCATCCTACCTCATTATATAATCCTGGTCAAAGACCTTCTTTCCTTATTACGGAGGCTCTTAGAGGACATGGTGCCATTCTGCGCAATAGTTCGGGAGATAAGTTTATGAACAGGTATGATTCCCGAGGTTCACTTGCTCCCCGGGATATTGTTGCAAGGGCAATAGATAATGAAATGAAAGTCAGGGGTGAAGACTTTGTATATCTCGACTGCATACATCTTGAACCTGATGACCTTAAGAATAGTTTCCCTAATATTACAAGTAAGTGCAATAGCCTGGGAATTGATATTACCAGGGATATGATTCCTGTTGTTCCGGCTGCACATTATCTGTGCGGTGGAGTAAAGGTTGATAAAAACGGGGAAAGTACAGTTAACAGATTATATGCTATTGGGGAGGTTGCATCAACCGGGTTGCATGGAGCCAACAGGCTGGCATCAAATTCACTCCTGGAAGCTATTGTCTATGCAGAGAGGGCATCAATTGACTCACAGTCAAGGATAAGTAAACTTAAGTTCCAGGATAATATCCCCGACTGGGATTTTAAAGGAGCAAACCATCCAGAGGAGATGGTACTTGTTACCCAGAATTACAAAGAGTTGCAAATGATAATGTCTAACTATGTTGGAATTGTTAGATCTGATCTCAGACTTGAAAGAGCATTAAAGCGACTGGAGCTGATATATATTGAGACAGAAGAGCTGTATAAGAAATCACTGATAAGCAGAAAGATTATTGAACTGAGAAATCTGATTAACGTTGGTTACCTGGTAATAAAGATGGCAAGCAACAGAAAAGAAAGCCTTGGTTTGCATTATTCAATAGATTATCCCCGTAGTGACGGAGGTGAGTTTTAAAATTAATTAATATGTTTTTTGAATCAGCACTTAAGGGAAAAAATAGCTGGTGGAGATACCTGGTAATTTTTTTGGCAGCTTTTGCAGCTGCAAATACTATTGGTGCCTTACCTTTAATAGCGGCTATAGCTGTTAATGCAGCAGCTGATCCGTCAATACTTGATACTTCATCAGGAAATATTGCAGATATGTCGGTTTTCGGTATAGAGCCTAATCTTGCACTTGTTCTTATGATATTTCCCTTTGTTGTAGGTTTGATAACGGTAGCTTTGTTAATGAAACCATTGCATGGGCGAACCTTCCGGTCATTAATAAATGGGGTATCATCCTG
Source organism: uncultured Rikenellaceae bacterium (assembly GCA_964634565.1). Lineage (GTDB taxonomy): Bacteria > Bacteroidota > Bacteroidia > Bacteroidales > VadinHA17 > JAUVKT01. Next base: position 18,479 of record CAZWLP010000027.1, read on the forward strand.
TCGCTGGTCGAGGGTTATTATAAGTTTCTTACTTTGGGCATCACTTATGGCTGTTTACCTGGTGTTGAATCTGAAATTTGATGCTTCAAACTTTACACTTCATAATACCGGCAACAGCCTTATTCTTCTGGCTGTAATTGCTTTATTACTTATGCCCTTTCAAACTACATTTGAGGAGGTTCTGTTCAGGGGCTATCTGATGCAGGGTCTTGGTGTGGCTGCACGAAATAAGTGGTTTCCTCTTATAGTTACATCGCTTCTTTTCGGCTTAATGCATGCTATGAATCCGGAAATAAAAGAGTTTGGGTTTCTTACGATGATGCCTCAATATATAAGCTTCGGACTCCTGTTTGGAATTATTTCAGTGCTTGATAACGGGATAGAACTTGCAGTTGGAGCGCATGCAGCAAATAATATTTTTCTTTCGATTTTCGTAACTCAAAAGGCCTCAACACTCCAGACAGTTGCGATGTTCGAACAGCAAACGGTTCATCCGTGGACAGAGTTTTTATACCTGATTATTATTTCTTTAATATTTGTAGGAACTTTGTTTATTATATACAAATGGAAACTCAGAGAATCTTTTACATATAAAGATTTATAAGTAAGCGCAATTTTTTTTATTAATAGTTGTCTAACATTATAGTTAGGTGAACTATATTATTTGTGATAAAAAGAGGCATTAAATCGGAAGAAGACATACTTGTCTCCGCTTTGAGGAGGGGGGATCAGGAGGCTTTTAAGCAAATTATTGACTCCTACCAGGAAAATATTATAAGGGTTTGTATAGGTTTTGTCGGGAATCGTGAGGATGCGGAGGATCTTGCTCAGGATGTTTTTATTCAGCTATTTAAATCGTCAGCCTCATTAAGAGGTGAAGCTCGTCTTTCAACATGGCTTTACCGCGTTGCTGTAAACAAAGCCTTAAATCATCTCAGATCGCTCAAGTTAAGAAAGAGTTTTGATCATAAGGAAATAAGTGATGGAGTAGATGCCTGCTCTGAGGATAGTACCGATGATAAAATAACAGCCTCAGACCACAGGAAAGCTCTTCGCCAGGCAATAAATTCTCTTCCTGATAAGCAGAGGACGGCATTTATTCTTCAGAAGTATGAAGAACTTTCGTACGAAGAGATTTCAAGTATTATGGATATGTCACTTTCGTCTGTTCAATCCCTTATTTTCAGATCCAGAAAGAACCTTCAGAATTATCTGGGGGAATATTTCAAAAAAAATTTCACCTAGGAGCGCATGATTATTTTTTAAATAGTGTCAAATAAATGAAGAATGATAAATTATGAATTGCGAAGAAGTAAATATTAATATGTTAGACCTTGCTGAAGGTTCTCTTGACAGGGGAAAGGCTTATCAGCTAAGAGAGCATATTGATAACTGCAAGGAGTGTAAAGATCGGTATTCTTTTATCGAAGGGGCTATCGGTCAGATTAAATCAGAAAGAGAAATTAGTGTTTCACAGGAGTTTGGCGATAAGATATTAGCCAGGATTAAGATAAGTGATAAACCTATATTTTATAACAGGTCGATTTTTATCCCTTTAGCCGCAGCGGCAGTTATTGTATTTGGAATCTTTACCGGCATATTTATTTCAGGACTTTCTTCGGGAGGTAATACCGGAGTATATGCCGATTTGCCGGATGAATATTATTATACAAATGAAATTCATCTCGAAACAATAGAAGGATTCTTTTTAACAAATCATGACTGATATGAGAAGCAGAACAATATATCTGATAATAATACTTTTTCTCGCCAGCACTAATATAGCTACGATTATTTCTATCAGTGTTAAGAAAAATACTGATGAAACCGAAGAAATTGCAGTGGGGCGTCAGGCGAGAGAGAGTAGAATGAGTTTCTTCTGGGCCGAATTAGGGTTGGATGAGCAACAGAAATCGGATGCTCTTAAGTATAATTCCAATTATAATGCAAGAGCAGGGAAGATAACTAATGATCTGACCGATCTGAGGCACAGGATAGTTGAGGAAATGTCGGCCGCTAATCCGGATAAAGAAAAACTTGATAGTATTATTGACGAATTTGGAGATCGTCACAGTCAGTTAAAAAGAGAAACAGTAGATTTCTATTACCAGCTTTATTCAGTATGTGATAGTGATCAAAGAACAAGACTTGAATTTATGTTCAGAGATATGCTCGACCCGGAGGGGGTGATATATGGAAGAGGAAGAGGAAGAGGAGGCCAGGGAAGGGGCCGTCAGTATCTCGAAAATGGCCCCGGAAGGGGAATGGGAAGAGGAAGAGGAAGGACCGGATTCTGATACAGGATAATAATTTTAATAAACTCAGTATTAATACATTAAATATTTTATTATGAAAAACAGTTTTAAAATAACAGCAATGGTGGCTTTGCTCTTTTTTGCGGCTACCAGCGTGTCAAATGCTCAATATTTTCGCAGAACCAATAACAGGATGTCCTATGCCGGACAGTGTCTTGATATACCTGGTTTAAGCGAAGCGCAGAAAACACAGATAGGCGAAATAAACACTGCTCATCAAAAACAAATCGATCAGATGAGGGAAGAATTTTATGCTGCTCCCGATCTTATTACAGCAAATGAGATCAAAGCCAAGATGACTCTTGAGCAAAATAATCACCTCGAGAAAATATCAAAGGTACTTACAGAGGAGCAGAGGGTTTATTTTAAAGACAATATTGTTGCCGGACCGGCCGGAGGTAAGGGAAGAGCCTATAATCGTGCGCCAAGGGGTGGACGGGGATATGGCAACCAGGGACAAGGTCGTGGAAGAAACAGGTCTTCCTGCCCGGGTCGTGGCCGTGGTGGTGCCGGCTATGGATGGAGGTATTAAACTGAAAAGAAACCGGGATAATTACAAGCCTCAGGCTTGACAATCCCGGTTCCACTCAGTATTAAATACACTCAAATATACTACTTTTCAGGAAGGGGTTAATGGCTAAATACCATAAACCCCTTTTGTCTTGTTGCCATCTCTGTAATCACCCCATTCTTCTTCAATATAATCCAGCAGATTGCTTATTTCTTTTGGATCAAGAGTGGTAAGCAGCTTTAGTCTTGTTTCCCTGAAAAAGGGTAAGCCTTTAAAATAATTTGAGAAATGTCTTCTCATCTCATAAATGCCTTTGTTCCCTTCTTTATATTCTACAGATCTGGCCAGGTGTTTTCTGGCAAGGGCAACTTTTTCACCAAGGCTTGGTTCAGGTAGAATATCGCCTGTATCGAGGTAGTGTCTTATCTCCTTAAATAACCATGGTCGTCCGACCGAAGCTCTACCTACCATAATTGCATCAACGCCATATCTTTTAAACATTTCAGCAGCAACCTGAGGAGAGTCAATATCTCCATTGCCAATAATAGGGATATTTATTCTCGGGTTGTTCTTAACTTCCCCTATAAGGGTCCAGTCGGCTTTCCCTTTGTACATCTGCGAACGTGTACGGCCATGAATAGCAAGGGCCACAATTCCTGTGTCCTGGAGTCTCTCGGCTATATCAACAATATTCTTGCTTTCTTCATCCCAGCCAAGACGGGTTTTTACTGTTACAGGAATTTTTACTGCATCGACAATGGCCCTGGTCATCTCTACCATAAGAGGCACATTTCTCATCATACCTGAGCCTGCACCGCGATTGGCAATCTTTTTAACGGGACAGCCAAAATTAATGTCTATAACTTCAGGCTTTGCTTTTTCGGCAAGAAGTGCTGCCTCAACCATCGAATCAATAAGATGTCCGTATAACTGAATTCCTATGGGCCGGTCACTATCATTAATATCCAGCTTCTTAAGGCTTTTAGCTCCGTCTCTTATCAATCCGTCGGAAGATATAAACTCGGTATACATAAAATCTGCTCCATATTCTTTGCAGATACTCCTGAATGACGGATCTGTAATATCTTCCATCGGAGCCAGAAATACGGGTTTATCCCTCAGTATTGTCGAACCAATCTTCACTAACTTGCTTTTTTAATCAGCATCTAATAATTAACTTCGGCAAAATTAGTCAAAATGAAGTATTCCGATGGAATATTACCTCTTAAATATCAGAATCCATTTATTCAGTTACTTGTAACTCTGATGGTATTGCTGATTATCTCTTTCGTGCTGCTTGGTATTACCATGCTGGCCGGACGGATAATCTTTGGTATAGGATTAGGCGATATTAATACCGACTTCCATGAAATAAGTTCCTTGCAAAGGGCATATATTAAGTTTATACAGGCATTTCAGCATATATCTATTTTCCTTATTCCTGCCCTTTGTGTATCCTACCTTATGACAGGTAATATATCGAAGTACCTGAGATTAAATTCTTTGCCTGGACTTAGACTGTCAATACTTGTACTTTTTCTTGCAATGGTATTAATACCCTTTATTGCTGATCTTGGTATCTGGAATTCAAAACTTATTCTTCCCTCCTGGCTAAGCGGACTGGAAGAATGGATGGGCAGGAAAGAAACAGAAGCTGCTAAACTAACAGGCTGGTTAATATATTCCGGTTCAATTGCCGGCTTGATTATTAATATTTTAATAATAGCTGTTCTTCCTGCCCTTGGTGAAGAATTTCTGTTCAGAGGTCTTTTACAGGATATTTTCACAGGGCTATTTAAGTCGCCACATATCGGAATAATATTTACGGCTTTACTGTTCGGAATTTTTCACCTCCAGTTTTATGGGCTTGTTCCCCGCATGGTTCTGGGACTGGTGTATGGATATTTATTTTACTGGAGCGGGACTATCTGGTTACCCGTTTTTGCTCATTTTTTAAATAATCTTGTGCCCGTGGTTATTGCACATTTTATGGGATGGGAGCAGATGAATAAGAATATTCAGGACCTTATGCATGGGGAGGGATACAGGTTCTTTTTACCCATGGTTCTCTCAGCAATGTTAATGTTTGTAATCAGGGACCTTTCGAAAAGATCTAATTCTGGCTTATAGTGTTTTCCTGAAGTTCTGGTTCTTCACCGTTTTTTTCAAGTTCGCTTTTTCGAAAAACATAAACCAGACCATATTTTTCAGCTTCAAGACGTTTAGACTCTTCACTTATTGAGGAGAAGGTCTCTTCTACTTCATTCCATATTGTTACAATGATTTCATCTGCCTCCTTCCTCATTTCTGCCATCTGAGCAGAATAATCTGAAGTCCTTTTATGGAGAGTCTTTTGAAACTGCCAGGCATCCATAAATTTTTCAAAATGGACTTTAACCACTGCAATTGTAGGATTTGTAATCGGGGTTCTCCCTGATCTTAATCTGTTAGCCTCTCCTTCAATTATACATTTCCCCCACTTCATTACATCTTTTTCTGATGATAAGGTTGGAAAAGTAGAATTGCCATTTATCAATCCAAAAAATTCAGGTGTGTCCTTTCTCAGATCACCTCTCTGCATGGCCAGGTTCATTACCTTAAGAAAGTGATTAATATAAATCCTGGCCTTCTTTACAATTTCCTGGTATGACTTATTACTGTTTACCTGATTTGCCATCGATTGCCTTTGCAACTGGTAAATATTCTCAAATGATGGAAGGAAAGCCTGTAACCTGACATAGGATGCAGATGAATAGGCTAATTTGAATGGAGGTAATTCTTTTCCCTTTTTCAGAGCTTCTCTCATTGCTCTTATACGGGCGGCATCTGTGTTTGGCAATCGGCGATAGGGCATACAGGAGGCTAAAAATGTTAATAACTTGTTGACAACAAGTGCGAATATAGCAAATACAAATTAATATACAATACTATTCGCCATTGATATTCAAGAAGTTTACAAAAATCTTATAAATTGATAGGAAATCTTACTTTCAGCGCTTGCAATACTGCCAATGATCATTTTGCTTTCGTTTAATTAAGCTGTATTTTTAATGATCAGAATATTAAGTAAAAATAAAATAAGCTATGTTTAAATCAGAAGAATATATTAAAAGAAGAGAAAAACTCAGAAACTTGGTTGATGGTGGGATAGCATTATTTATCGGGAATGTTGATTCGCCGATGAATTATCCTGCAAATCCTTATCATTTCAGACAGGACAGTGATTTTCTATACTTTTTTGGTCTCGACCTTCAGGGCCTGGCCGGCGTAATAGATATTGATTCGGGAGAGGACATTATTTTTGGTAACGATGTTGATGTTGATGATATTATCTGGATGGGTCCGCAACCAACTATTAAGGAGCTGGCCCTTAAGGCCGGAATTAATAAGACAGCATCTTTGTCTGCTCTGACAGATTTCCTGGCAGAGGCCAGATCAAAAGGAAGAAAGATTCATTTTTTGCCTCCATACAGGGGCGAAACTAAAATGACACTGGGCTCTTTGCTTAAGGAGAATCCCTGCCAGATGAAATCGATAGCGTCTGAAGAACTTATTAAGGCAGTTGTAGCCCTGAGATCTGTTAAGGAAGATATTGAGATTGAGGAAATAGAAAGGGCTGTTGCAATTGCATACGATATGCATACCACAGCAATGAGAATGTGTAAACCGGGTATAAGTGAGCAGGAGATATTCGGAACCCTGGAAGGAATATCCCTTGCACAGGGCAGAGGTCCTTCTTTTCCTATAATATTAAGTATTAATGGACAGACTCTTCATAATCATGATCATAGTAATATTCTCAGGGAAGGTAGAATGATGGTTACTGATTGTGGGGCAGAAACAAATATGAATTATTCATCGGATATCACACGAACAACTCCGGTTGGCGGAAAATTTAATCTGCGTCAAAAAGAGATATACGAAATTGTATTAAAGGCAAATGTAGATACTATTGATGCCGCAGGTCCGGGGATGTCTAACCGGGATCTTCACCTTATGGCGTGCAGGATTATAGCATCGGGAATGAAAGATCTGGGTCTGATGAAGGGTAATATTGATGATGCAGTAGAAGCCGGTGCTCATGCCCTGTTTATGCCTCACGGTCTCGGACATATGATGGGTATGGATGTTCACGATATGGAAGGACTGGGAGAAAATTTTGTTGGCTATAGTGATAAGGTAAAAAGGAGCGACCAGTTTGGCCTTGCCTATCTGAGATTTGCATTACCCTATAAGCCGGGTCATGTATTTACAATTGAACCGGGGTGTTATTTTATACCCGAATTAATCGACAAGTGGAAATCCGAGGGAACAAATAAAGACTTTATTAATTTTGATAGCGTAAATGAGTATCGCGACTTTGGCGGAATACGCATAGAAGATGATCTGTTAATTACAGAAACAGGTCATAAACTGCTGGGTAAACCAATACCCAAGACGGTTGCAGATGTTGAAGCTACCTGCTCTTTCTAGCCGGTACAGGGAAGACGGGCAGACTCTCATGGCCATCTTCGTCTACAGCCTGGATAGCAAAGAAGAAATTATCTTTTGAATAGGGGACCGTAATTTCGGTTCCCTTTACATATAGTTTCTTTTCCCATAAAGGCTTGTATGTTTCACGCATTAACAGATAATAACCGGCAGGTTCTTTCCCGTTTTCAGTGGCTTCCCATGTCAGTGTTGAGGAGTTACTCATTCCTGATAATTTAATGCCGACGTTTGCAGGCTGCATTGGCGCCATTGCCAGGTTGGCAAGTACAGCGAGGTTAATACCTGCATTTTTTCTTACATATTCGAAATCTACCCCAGAAGGCATATCACCATAGGCTATGCCGTCTTTTTTTACTGTATCGGCATGAGTTCGGTTATAGTTTTCGTTATACTCACAAATACGTACCGCAGTAAAACCCTCGCGGCAGAATGGAGTATGATCTCCCCCTCTTCCGAACCTGTCGTTTCGAAATATCAGTGTAACATCAAGTTGTTCAACATATCTTTCTCCTACTTCCTTAATATACCTGGCAAGCTGTCTTGCCTTACCGTCATTTTCTCCGGCTGTATATGCTCTTGTTCTTGCCATGGTCTCAGTTTCGTAGGCAGGTACTCCTTCACTAAAAACTCTTACCCTCATATTATCATTTAAAAGGGTTCCGCTCGACCTGCTATTACCTATCATATCGTTATTAAGCATGGCTATCATATTCCATTCTTCTTCTTTTGCAATTTTTGCCATATGAGCCGAGCCCCATAAGCCATGTTCCTCGCCGCTGACGGCCATAAACTTAATTGTTGCAGAAAACTTATGCTTTGACATAATTCTGACAAGCTCCAGTATAGCTGCTATACCAGAACCGTCGTCGTTGGCTCCCGGCGCAAATGCTTCCCCATCATTTCCGTTTGAGGCGCGACTGTCGAGGTGAGCACTAATAAGCAGAATCCTGTCGTCGGAAGGATCAACACCTTTCAATGTGGCAACGACATTCTTTAGTTCTACTTCTTTTTCATATCTGCTGCCCTCTCCTCCGGCCTTATATTCAACAAAATCTACGGATAACCTTCCTTCAGATTGTGGTATATATTGTTCCATCTCTTTTTTTACCCAGTTCCAGGAAGCACCAATGCCTTTGTCGGGATTATTCTGGGCAGAGAAATTATTTCTCGAATGAAAGGATACAAGCTTATTGATATATTCTTCAATATTTTTGCCTGAGATTTCGTTAACCATAGTTTTAATCTCAGGATCCTGAATGTAAATAGTCTGAGCGTTAATTAGTATTACAGCAAAGAGGCTTATTGAAAATATTATTGATCGTTTCATACGTTTATTATTTAGTTATCAGAAATCAAACTTATCAATTATTATTGAAAGATAGTGTAAGCTTGTAATGTTCTAGAATAGGTATATTTTGTTATTAGAAAGCAAACAATATTGACTCCCTGTCTTTTACCAAATGGAGTTTTGATATAAATCAGGAAAGCTGTAATTTGTTAATATGAAGATATCCAGATTAATATTGTGGCTTTTGTTATTCAGTATAGCAATGGCTTTTCTGGAAAGTGCAGTGGTAATTTATATCCGCGAGTTGTTGTACCCGGATGGTTTTGATTTCCCTCTTGCAACAATGGATTCATCACTGGCCTTAACAGAGATATTACGTGAAGCAGCTACTATTATTATGCTTGTCGGGGCAGGAGTTATTGCGGGTAAAACATTTTCTCAAAGATTTGCATGGTTTATCTTTTGTTTTGCGGTATGGGATATTTTCTATTATATCTTTCTTAAGCTGCTAATAGGCTGGCCATCATCACTATTTGAGTGGGATGTTCTCTTTCTTATTCCTGTCACCTGGACGGGCCCTGTAATAACTCCCCTTATAGTAGCAATTCTGATGATAGTACTGGCGATGGTAATTGTTATTTTTTCAGGAAAAGGTATTGATACAAGCATTAACAGGTCGGAATGGATATTGCTGATATCCGGAGCTATTGTTCTGATTATCTCGTTTGCCTGGGATTATTCAGGCTTTATATTAAACTATTATTCGTTATCAGAACTATGGAATATTCCCGACAGGGATGTTTTCTTTGACCTGTCAATAAAATATGTGCCCCGAAAGTTTAACTACTACATTTACATACCCGGGGTTTTTATTATTACCGTGGTAATAGTAAAGTATTATATGCGCCTTAAAAAGTATTCCTGAATTTAAGATTAATTTAAAATTCAGGAATATTGGTTTTTCTTAAAAGGCTTTATAAAACTCACGGTTTAAGCGGGCAATATTTACCAGCTTAATGCTTTTCGGACATTCGGCTTCACATGCCCCAGTGTTGGAGCAGTTACCAAAGCCCAGCTCATCCATTTTAGCCACCATAGCTCTTGCCCTGGCTTTGGCTTCGGGTCTGCCCTGTGGTAAAAGCGCAAATTGCGATATTTTAGCAGAAACGAACAACATTGCCGATGCATTTTTACAGGCAGCCACGCAGGCTCCGCATCCAATACAAACAGCTGCATCAAATGCATCATCCGCATTTTTCTTTTTTACCGGCATCGCATGAGAATCAGGAGCAGATCCGATATTTGTTGAGATAAATCCACCGGAAATCTGGATCTTATCAAATGGCGTACGATCAACAATCAGATCTTTGATAACCGGAAATGCCTTGGCTCTCCAGGGTTCTACAGTAATTGTTTCACCATCTTTAAAGAATCTCATAGATAAATGACATGTGGTAATGCCCGGTACAGGTCCGTGAGGGTGACCGTTGATATACATACCGCATGATCCACATATTCCTTCCCTGCAATCATGATCGAAGGCAATCGGATCCTTACCTTCAACTATTAGATCTGTATTCAGTGCGTCGAGCATCTCCAGAAATGACATTTCTGGCGAAACTTTATCAAAGTCGTATATCTGGAATGAGCCTTTTGATTTGAAATTCTCCTGGCGCCATATTTTTAGTTTAACTTTCATAACGAATTAACTTTCTGTTTAATACATTGAAATTAAATACTACTTATAACTTCTGACTTTCACCTCAACTTCTTCAAAGATCAGGTCTTCCTTATGCAATTTGGGAGATTTACCGCTACCCATATTTTCCCATGCAGCAACATACATGTAGTTCTTATCATCTCTCATTGCTTCTCCCTCAGGGGTTTGACTTTCTTCCCTGAAGTGAGCTCCACATGATTCTTTTCGGTTGAGTCCGTCAGTTATCATTAATTTAGCCAGCTCGAAATAGTCGGCCACCCGGCCGGCCTTTTCAAGTTCCATATTTACGTCTTCATTCTTGCCGGGTATTGAAAGATCGCTCCAGAACTCTTTCTCAAGATCATTTACCAGCTCAAGAGCTTTTTTCAAGCCTTCCTCATTACGGGTCATCCCGCTGTAATCCCACATAATCCTTCCGAGTCGTTTATGGAATGAAGTAGCGGTTTGTTTTCCTTTAATAGCAAGCAGCTTTTCTATTCTTTCTTTTACCTCTTTTTCTACCTGATCAAATTCAGCTGTGTCGGTAGCAATACGAGGAGTCCTGATTTCATCCGCCAGGTAATTTCCTATTGTGTAGGGAAGGATAAAATAGCCATCACCCGATGCCTGCATCAGTGAACTTGCACCCAGCCTGTTTGCTCCATGGTCGGAGAAGTTAGCCTCGCCAATAGCAAAAAGCCCGGGGATTGTAGTCATAAGTTCATAATCGACCCATAATCCTCCCATTGTATAGTGACCGGCAGGATAAATTCTCATGGGTTCTTTATATGGATTCAGCCCTGTGATAGTTTCGTACATTTCAAAGAGATTACCATATTTTGATTCTATGGCTTTTTGCCCCTGTTTATTGATAGCGTCCCTGAAATCAAGATTAACAGCCAGTCCGGTTTCTCCTACACCATAACCCGCATCACATCTTTCTTTTGCTGCTCTTGAGGCCACATCCCTGGGTACAAGGTTTCCAAATGCCGGATATCTTCTCTCAAGGTAATAATCTCTTTCTTCGTCGGGGATGTCGTTTGCATGTCTTTTATCACCCTTTTTCTTCGGAACCCAGATTCTGCCGTCATTCCTTAACGATTCTGACATAAGTGTCAGTTTCGACTGGTAATCATTTAGCTGTGGTATACTGGTTGGGTGAATTTGAACAAAACTTGGGTTAGCAAAAAATGCTCCCCTCTTATGAGCTTTCCATGCAGCGGAGGCATTTGAATTTACTGCCAGGGTTGAAAGATAATATATTGTACCATATCCTCCGGTAGCAAGAACAACTGCGTGAGCTGAATGACGTTCTATCTCTCCGGTAATAAGGTTCCGGACAATTATTCCTCTTGCCTTTCCATCCACGATAACCAGATCCAGCATTTCGCGACGAGGAAACATTTTAACCGATCCTTTGCTTATCTGCCTGTTAAGCGATGAATAGGTTCCAAGTAAACATTGCTGACCGGTCTGACCCTTTGCGTAGAAGGTACGAGATACCTGTACTCCTCCAAATGATCGGTTATCAAGATTTCCGCCGTAATCGCGAGCAAAGGGAACCCCCATTGCTGTATAATGATCTATTACATCATTACTTACTTCTGCTGCACGGTAAACATTTGATTCACGGGCTCTGAAGTCGCCGCCTTTTATCATATCATAGAATAGCCTGTATACACTATCACCGTCGTTGCGATAGTTTTTTGCTGCGTTAATACCTCCCTGGGCAGCCACAGAGTGAGCCCTTCTGGGAGAATCCTGGTAGCAGAAATTCTTTACATTATATCCCAGCTCACCAAGAGCAGATGCTGCTCCTGCGCCAGCCAGGCCGGTACCAACAACTATAATATCCAGTTTCTTTTTATTTGCAGGGTTTACAAGTTTTGCCGTTGCCTTATATGTCGACCATTTCTGAGCGAGTGGTCCTGAGGGTATTTTTGAGTCTAACTTTGCCATAACTTTTGATTTTCCGGGATTAATTATTTGAAGAGCCAGATAACCAGTGGAATAATACTAAATCCCAGGGGTAAAATGATAGCGTAGAATAATGCTACTACCTTAACTACAGGCGTCCAGATTCTATGATTTAAGCCAAGAGTCTGGAAGGCTGATCCAAATGCATGAAACAGATGAAATCCCAGCAGAACAAAACAAATCCAGTACAGGATATTGTATGCCGGTACCTGGAATAGCTGGTATGCCAGTGCGTAGAAGTTTTCAGGGTCACCTTCTACAATGCCAAGTTTTACAAAGTAGAAGTTAAAGAAATGAATAAGGAGGAAGATAAAAATACTTCCGCCAGTCCAGATCATAAATCGTGAGAAAAATGAGGTTTCGGCTTTCTGCCCCGACTTATAGCCTGTAGGTCGTGCCATCCAGTTTTGGATTTGAAGAGTCAGCCCGTAAAATATATGTATCAGGATTGTAGCCATAAGTACAATCTCAACAATTTTAATTACAGGAAATGTTGCCATAAAGTGTGCTGCTTCGTTAAACGGTCCGGGATCACTCTTTAATAGCATCAGGTTGATGATAAGGTGTACCGGCAGGAAAAATAAGAGAAAAAGACCTGCCAGTGCCATAACAAATTTCTTTGAAATGGATGAGAAGATCACTTTATTCATTTCTGAGGTTGATTTAGGTTAAAAGAATATCAATGTATACAAATATATTTTAATTATTTTTAGAGTACTAATAAAAA
>CAZWLP010000028.1:0-31267 GCA_964634565.1 uncultured Rikenellaceae bacterium
ATAACAACTGCTTATGAGAAAATTCAGATAAAAAATATCTATTATGCAGGTATGTATTGAGTATTTAGGGTCCGAAATTGAGAAAATGATATATATAATAATGTTGTGTAGCATGCAGCAATGCTATCTAAAGGGCAAATATTTAAAATATTCAGCTTCTGACAATAACTCTATTTTGCTGTAATTAAGGATTTAATGAGCCAATATTTATAGGCCATCCCGGCACTGAAAATCTAACACCCCAATTTATGCTGCAACAGTACAGAATAGATATTCCAAAAAAATAATATACATTAAAGCCCTTAAAAGTTGAACCTTTTTAATATTTGCCGGGTTTAACCACAGTGTTTATTTAATTATTTAATTAATCATGAAGAGAAACTACTTTATTGTCGTTGTAATTGTATTCATATTTTTTATTATTTCTTTTCTTACTAATATCATGGGTCCTTTGATTCCCGATATTATAAAAGATTTTGAAGTAAGTAAGGCGATGGCAGCTTTTCTGCCATTCTCATTTTTCATAGCCTATGGTGTTTTTTCAATACCTTCCGGAATTGCAATAGAGAAATACAGCGAGAAAAAAATTATGGTTACTGCTTTTGGAGTAGCATTCATAGGAGCTATAATATTCTCGATCTTTCCTTCCATGCCTGTTGCTATGTTATCATTGTTTTTGATCGGGACCGGGATGGCTATGTTGCAGGTGGCTATAAACCCATTATTAAGGGTCTCTGGCGGAGAAGAGCATTTCGCTTTTAACTCGGTAGTGGCACAGCTTGCTTTTGGACTGGCTTCGTTTCTGAGTCCTCAATTATTCTCTTACCTTGTATTAAACCTCGAGAGCTATTCAGCTACGGGTGAGGCTAATAATATAATAAGATTACTAAGTAATATTGTTCCTGATAACCTTCCCTGGGTGTCTCTGTACTGGATTTTCGCTATCATTTCGCTTCTTATGCTTATTATGATCCTCGTTATAAGATTTCCTAAGGTAAACCTTAAAGAGGATGAAAAGGCTGGTTCATGGTCCAAGCATCTGGAATTATTTAAGAACAAAAAAGTCATTCTCTTCTTTATCGGGATATTTGCTTATGTGGGAACTGAGCAGGGTATTGCTAACTGGATCTCTCAGTTTTTATATGAGTACCATGAGTTTAGTCCGAGAATTGAAGGAGCAAATGCGATTTCCCTTTTCTGGGGCTTATTAACTGTTGGATGTGTTCTTGGATTGGTTCTGCTGAAATTTCTTGATAGTAAGCTTATACTGAAGTTGTTTTCTGCCGCTGCTATAATTGGCTTAACAGCAGCCCTGTTCGGTCCGGCAAACATATCATTATGGGCGTTTCCACTGATTGGATTTTTTGCATCTATTATGTGGTCAGTTATTTTTTCATTGGCCTTAAACTCAGTAAAGGAGAATCATGGCGCATTTTCCGGTATTCTGTGTTCGGGTATAATCGGCGGAGCAGTAATACCTCTTATTATAGGAGCACTGGGAGATGTAATTGGGCTGAAGTGGGGCATGACTTTTATTTATATTACCCTTGGATATATTTTCAGTATCGGTTTTTGGGCCGACCCACTGGTCAGTAATAAGACCCTTAGTTTAAAGAAATCAGAGAGATAGATAAGATATATAACATTACCTGATATTGGCCGAATTTCCTGAATATATAATATTAATTTTTTAAAATAAAATATTATATTATTTTAGGAACCTTGGGGATATGATAAAATTTATTTGTTAAAATGTTAAATATTCTTAAAAATATATAATGCATTATCTGATATGATATATATAATATTACATTTAGTTACATTTTTTAACCTAAATCTTTAATTATGAAAAGAAAACCCAAGAACAAGAGTTTTACCTTCTTGTCCAAGATGCTAAAGATTAAGCTAAGATTGACATTATTATTATGCCTGCTTATCCTGGTCTTTGCACCTTTAAGTACTTATGCATCAGAAGTATATGAAAATACTACATCTGAAAGTACAAACCTGCAGCAATTAGTTGTTTCGGGAGTTGTTACTGATGCCAATACCAATGAAACATTGCCAGGTGTAAATATTATTATTGCAGGTACCACTCTGGGGTATGTTACAGACGTAGACGGAAAATACTCGTTTGCCGTCTCAGGTCCCGGGGATGTATTAGAATTTTCATTTATTGGTTATTTGAAACAAAGGGTTACCGTTGGTAGTCAGAGGGAAATAAACGTTGCTCTTGTTCCTGATGTCGCCATGCTTGAGGAAGTAGTGGTAGTTGGATACGGTTCACAGTTAAGGACAGAAATATCCGGAGCTATTGTATCGATAAGCCCAAAAGCGTTTAATATGGAAAGTATGCCCAGTTCCAGTTTTGAAACTGCACTACAGGGGCGTATGGCAGGTGTTAACGTTGCCGAATCAAATGGAGATCCAGGTGCAGCGGCACAGATACGTATCAGGGGTACAGGTTCTATATCCGCAGGGAATGACCCTCTTTATGTAATTGATGGGGTGCCCATCTCACAGAACTATGGTCAGGAACTGCAGGCTGGTCGTCAGAGAGCAGCCTTTCCAACAACTAAGATAAATCCAATGTCGACAATAAATTCAAGTGATATTGAATCTATTGAGGTATTAAAGGATGCATCAGCTGCTGCAATATATGGATCACGTGGTTCTAATGGAGTTATCCTGATAACTACCAAGAGAGGGACTAAAGACACACCTCCACAGGTTAGCTTCAGTTCTAATGTTGGTGTTCAGTCAGCTTTTAATGTTCCTGATCTTATGAATGCAGAGGAACTGATTGCATATACAAAAGATTCAAGGAATAATACCTACCTGCGCCAGCAGGACCCTACCAATCCGGCAAGTCCTTATTATAACCCACTTTATAACCCGGATAATAATGACGGACGGGAAGCAAGTGGAGCAACAGGAAACCATCTTATTCCTGAGGCATATGTTAACTGGGACGGAACTGATACAGACTGGCTTAGCCTGGTTCTGTCACAGTCTGTGCTACAGAATTACAACCTCTCTGTTAGTGGTGGTTCAAAAAATGTCACCTACTTTGTTGGAGCCGGTCATATGAACCAGACAGGTATCATTGAAGGATCAGGGTTCAAGAGGTATTCTCTGAATTCCAATATTACAAGTAATATTACAGATCGTCTACAGGTTAATATGGCCTTTAATGGTGCTTTAACTGAGCATGATCGTAAGGCTGCCAGTGCACCTTACTTTGCCGATCCTCCTGGAATTATTTATTCAGCTATGACACAGTCGCCTGTTGTAAGTCCTTATCTTGATGATGGTGTTACATATGATCAGACTGTTAATAGTCATAACCAGCTAGGTGGAGCTACAACAACAACAAACCATCCTCTGGCGGTTATGGATTATATTAACGATCGTATAATGAATAACAGGATTTTTGGTAATCTGAATGCCAGTTATAAGATAATTGATAATCTCAAATTTAAAACCCTTCTTGGTTACGACCTGGATAATGTTCAAAGGTCCTTCTACCAGGGAACACAGCTTTATTACAGGGGAGGAGCGCCCAGACCAATTGCGCAGGCTGATGGTGGCCTCAGTTTTAACTGGTTATGGGAAAATACCCTGGAATATCAAAAAGAGTTCAACGCTGATCATCGTATTAATGCTATACTGGGATACACAGCTCAAAAGCAAAGAGATGAGAGAAATCGTGTCGTTGCCGAGCAGTTTCCCGATGACCAGGTACAGACAATTGGAGGCGGTATTGTTACTGGTGGATCACAGGCTATCGAAGAGTGGTCGCTGATATCAATGCTTGCCAGAGTAAATTATGTAATGAAGAACAAGTATCTTCTTACAGCAACTATTCGTTCCGACAGGTCGTCTCGTTTTGGAGCCGATCACCAGACTGGTGTATTTCCTTCATTCTCAATTGGTTGGTTAATGCACGAAGAATCTTTTATGGATAATTTATCTGTTATTAATTCCCTGAAACCCAGGGTAAGTTATGGTGTTACAGGTAACTTCCTGATACCAAATTATGGCTCTATCGGATTACTTACAAGTTCAAACTATGTTATTGGTGGTGCTGTTGTCCCTGGCGCTTTGCCTATTAGCTTCAGTAACCGCGAACTTACATGGGAAACAACAAAGCAGTTTAATGTTGGATTGGATTTTGCATTAATGGAAAACCGTATTTATGGTACTTTCGATTGGTATAGAAGTCTGACAACCGACCTCTTGCTTGCTGTTAATATACCATCCGTATCAGGTTTTACTTCTGCACTTTCTAATATCGGAGAAGTTGAGAACAAGGGATTTGAAGTTCAGATAACTTCGCGTAACCTTGTTGGAGATTTTAAGTGGTCTACAGACTTTAATTTCAGTACTAACAAAAATAAGGTATTAAAGCTGGGACCTGAAGGCGACCCAATACTTGTATCCGGTGCAGCCGGAGTAAGGCATATTACAAGGATAGGTGATCCGATCGGAAGTTATTATGGATACCAGGTTATTGGTATATTCCAGAATCAGGATGAAATCGATGCCGCACCCGTCGACACCCAGGGAAGTCCCACACCTGGAGATTTCCAGTTTAAGGATGTTGATAAAGATGGATTTATTACTCCTGACGACAGAACTGTAATTGGTAGTTACCATCCAGGATTTACATGGGGTATAAATAATAATTTTAGTTTTAAGAATTTTGACTTTACAATCTTTTTCAATGGTGTTGAAGGACGTGAAGTTCTTAATCTTACCAGAAGACACCTTGCCAATGGTGAAGCCAACTTTAACAGCTATGCTATATTAAATGACCGCTGGATATCAGAATCTGAGCCAGGTAACGGAATTGATCCAAAAGCAGATCGCGTTTCTGATGGAAACAATAACCGACCTTCTTCCTACCAGGTTGAAGATGGATCTTATATTAAACTGAAGAGCATTATGCTTGGATATACCTTGCCTAAAGGTAAATTGCCAATTCAGAATCTTCGTGTGTACGCTTCAGTAACAAATGTTGCTATATGGACTGACTATATAGGATTTAACCCGGAAGTTAATCTTGCACAGGGTGCCAGTCTTACTCCGGGAGAGGACTATGGAGCATATCCACTATCAAGGGCGTTTCAGATTGGTGTAGACGTAACCTTTTAATTGATAAACATTAATAAAGCATAAATAACATGAAAAAGTTAAAAGCATTATTATTTATTATAGCCGCATTGCTTACAATGTGGTCTTGCGAAGACTTTACAAATCTTGCTCCCTATTCGGAGCGCAATGTTGATAGTTTCTATAAGACCTCTAATGATTTTGTGGTTGCCATAAATGGAGCTTATGCCGGTCTGGCCGGAAATTCTATGTATGGAAGAAATTATATGTTGTTGCATGAGATGAGAACTGATAATACCTCAAATGATGCAGGTGCAACTGGCTTGTCAGAATCACTTGAGCGTATTACCCTCTTTACAGAAATAGCAACTGCTTCAGAATTGTATAATACATGGTCAGGTGGCTATGAAACAATTGCTATGACAAATACTATTCTGGACAGACTGGGTCCGGTTGATTTCACAGATTCCGACCTGAAAGACAGAATTAAAGGTGAAGCTTTGTTTATTAGAGCATTAGCCTATTATAATCTGGCTGTTACATTCGGAAATATCGCATACCAGTTTGAAGAGGTTACAAGCCCGGATATTACTATTAACCAGGTGACAGCAGATGTAATCTACGATAAGATCGCAGAAGATTTGCTTGTAGCCGAAGGATTATTGCCTGATTCTTATGATGCCGGAGATGTTGGCCGTGCTACCAGTGGAGCTGCAGGGACCTTATTAGGGCTTGTAGAACTCACTAATGGTAATAACACAGAAGCTGAAGCTGCACTTAGAAGAGTAATGACTAAGGGATATGATCTTGTTCCTGTCTATGCTGATATATGGGGCGTAGCAAATGAGAACAATATTGAATCAATATTTGAAATTCAATATAAGTCAGGTGGTACCGGTACCGGAGGTTCCTTTACAGAATACTATTCAGTTGATTTGCGTCTTACAGGTGGTATTGGTGATGGAAATGTTCCGCAGGGCATAGAAGATAACGCCCTGGCTATTTTTGACGCGGGTGATGAACGATATGATGGCACATTTGGAACTACTGTTGATTTGAATGAGTACATAAGTAAATATGACGGTACACAGACCCTGGTATTTGACAGCGATAATAACTTTGTTGTCTTCAGGTATGCTGATGTTTTACTAATGCTTGCAGAAGCCATCGGAGAAGGAACAGAAGCTTATGGTCTTATTGATCAGGTTAGAGACAGGGCTGGTTTAACTGTTCCATTTGAGGATTTACCAGGTACATTTGAAGATAATCTTCTTCTTGAACGCAGGAGAGAGTTTATTGCTGAAAATAAGAGATGGCCTGATTTATTGCGTTTCGGTAAAGCCAAAGAAGTTATGGCAGATTTTCATTCAGGATTGGGCTATACAGAGGACGATATCAGGTTATTATATCCGATACCTCAGCAGGAAATAGATTCAGCTCCGGACGAACTGGTGCAAAACGACTTCTAAGAAAAGATGATAAGTATTAGTTTATAGATCTTTGCTGGCTGGTTATCAGTATAATTTTAACCAGTCAGCATAAGTTTCTATTAATCAATATTTAGTAGAGTATATTATTAGTATTATTTATTTCAAAAACAGTAGTCTTACTGAAAAAAAATATCAGATTATGAAAAAACTATTTTTACTGGCATTGGTATTTGCATTATTTACCAGGCTGGGCGTATCACAAATCAACTCACCGGCTGACACTCCACTGAGGGTAATAGTCTTTTTTGCTCACCCCGATGATGGAGAGAAGATGGGAGGTACTGCAGCAATGATGGCTAAGGCCGGGATACAGGTTAAATTTGTTTGTTTAACAAACGGAGATGCCGGTCACCAGGTAATGGGTGGCGGAGCACTTGGAGTAAGGCGTAGGGCAGAAGCTATGGTAGCCAAGGAAAAACTTGGAATAGCTGAATATGAAGTATGGGACAACCATGATGGTGAGTTATTACCAGAGCTACATATTAGGAAGGATGTTATTAGAGCGATCAGGGAATGGAATGCTGACGTCGTTATCGGGCACAGGCCCAATGATTATCATCCTGACCACAGAAATGCGGGTCAACTGGTAATAGACGCCTCATATCTTGTTATTGTCCCTAATGTAGCGGCTGATACTCCACCAGTAAAGAATAATCCTGTTTTCCTTTATCTGCAGGACAGGTTCTCAAAACCAAACCCATTCAGTTACGATATAGTTATTGGAACAGATGAAGGCTTTGAAGCTAAACTTGCTGCAACAAATGCATACGAGTCGCAGATGTATGAATGGCTGCCATGGACTTCTCATACTCTTGACCAGGTACCTGAGACACCGGAGGAAAGGTTCGAATGGCTAAGAAAGCGTCATGAAAGCAGGAAAATGTCTGATGAAGCAAGAGCAGGATTGGTAAAATGGTATGGTGAGAAACGTGCAAAAGAGTTTAAGTATGCTGAAGCTTTTGAGATAGCTGAATATGGCAAAAGGCCTAATGAAGAAGAAATAAGAATGCTATTTCCGATGTTGAAAAAATAAAGAGTAAAGAATAATATCCGGCGGTAAATTTACCGCCGGATATTATTATCATCAAAGTAATACCTCTATATATAATAATCGCATAAATTTTAGATATGAAAATAAAGAATATATTGGCAATATGCCTGATACTTATAGGTTCAGCTAATCTTGCCAAGTCTCAAATAAATTCATCTTCGGATGATCCTATAAGGGTACTGGCTATATTTGCACACCCTGATGATGCAGAAACAAAAATGGGCGGTACTGCAATACTTATGGCTCAGGCCGGTATGCAGGTAAAATTTATCTCTCTTACCAATGGAGACGCCGGACACCAGGAAATGGGAGGTGGTGCTCTAGGAGTAAGGCGCAGGGCTGAAGCACAGGAGTCAATGAAAATACTTGGTATTGCAGAGTATGAGGTTTGGGATAATCACGATGCTGAATTATTACCGGAACTGCATATTAGAAAAGATATTATCAGGGCAATCAGAGAATGGAACGCCGATGTGGTAATAGGATTACGTCCCAATGACTATCACCCGGATCACAGAAATGCAGGTCAACTGGTAATTGATGCTTCATATCTTGTTATCGTTCCTAATGTTGCTGCAGATACTCCACCTGTAAAAAATAATCCTGTTTTCCTGTATATGCAAGACGGTTTTACCAAGCCTAATCCATTATCTCATGATATAGTTGTTGGAGTAGACGAAGTAATCGAGACTAAGATACTTGGACTCTCCGCCCAGGTTTCACAGATGTACGAGTGGGGACCATGGACAGGCCATAGACTGGATCAGGTTCCGAAAGATCCCAAGAAGAGATTTGAAATGTTCAGACAGGGTCATCTGAATCGTAAGATGTCAGATGTTCAGAGAGAGGCCATGGTAAAATGGTATGGTAAGGAAAAGGCAGCCAAATTTAATTACGCTGAATCTTTTGAGATTGCGGAATATGGTTATCAACCTACAGATGAAGAGATAAGGATGATCTTCCCAATGCTGAAAAAATAAAATTCCGGATCGCTGGATAATCCAGTCGACCCGTGCCAATTGCTTTATTTTATATTGAAATTGACAGAATAATGTAAATTTTAACATAGAGTTACTAATGAAAAAAGCTTTTATAACTAGTGTATTGATGGCCTTTATTCTTTTAAGCACTGTACTCAGCACCCTTGCTTCTGAGAAGTTGGCTATCAATGTAAAAAACTACGAGCCAGGTTCTCCGGTATTGCTTGGAATCCCATTTCCAAAAAGTGCCCTTTATTCACCAGACCATGTAAGGTTATTGAATAAGGACGGAGTTGAGATTCTTGCACAGATGGACGTAGTAACAACCTGGGAGCCAGCTGATCATAGCATCAAATGGTTGTGGGTATTCTTCTTTACAGATAAGTCAGATCAGTATTTCCTTGAGTATGGTGAAGATGTGAGAATGACTGTATTTACAGAACAACCATTAATTTTTAAATGCAATCAGCGAGTAGGCGGATTTGCAGAGATAAATACTGGAAACATGCTTTTTCGTATTCAAAAAGGAGGCTCAGGTTTTATCGACAGACTGCAGTACAATAGCGATATGGATGGATTTGATGAGGAAGATATGATCCTTACCGGGATACCTGACAGGGGTACTTTTATGGATTATCTGAATGATGAAGGTCTTGATGGATCAAAAGCCGTTATAAATCAGTACTTTATCGAAAGAGGATCAGGCCCTCTGCACGCAATACTTCGTATCGAGGGGGAATATGAATTTGATCAGCCAGGTCATGAAAACTCGCCTTTTGTTACTTATATACATGCCTATGCCGGTAAGTCATATGTTAAGGTTCAGCATACAATTACCTATACAGGAGTGCCTGATAAAAGCGAACCACTTAATGGGAAGGAGCATATCCTTCTGGCTACTCAGACTGAACTTTTTGTAGACGAAGAGGAGAGGGCTAACGACAAGGGATTATTGGAGCCTAACGACAGGATACAAAGTGCAGGATTTGGACTTAACTTTATAATAAAGGGTGACAAAATATTCCAGACTTCGCTTCTTGAAGGCGATTGGTGGGAAGAAGGCAAGCCATGGTATTATAAGACAGAAGTAGGTGAGCAGAAGGAATTTTCTGTCTTTCAGACAGGACCACACCCAACAAAAACCACTGATGAATATATAACATCTTCACCAGAAAATCGCATGGATGGATTTGTTGCCAGGCTTCAAACAGATAAGGTAATTAAAGAAACTAAGAAAGCTGAAGGATGGATAAGCATTGCTGATCCTGAAAGAGGAATTAGTATGGGTTTAAAAAACATGTTTGAAGAATATCCTAACGAGCTTAATCTTAATATGGATGATGAACAAATCTTCGCGTATACATGGTCTCCCAAGGAACAGCCAATGAACTTTTCAAGGACATCAAACAGGATGGACCAGGGAATGGTAGGGAATTTTGCCCAGGGAATTACCAAGACTACAGAGATGATATTATATGCCCACAAGGGTACAGAGACTCGCGAAGAGATTGAAAATGTAATGGATCTGGTTCTGGATCCACCTGTGGTATTCGCAGATCCTGAGTGGTACAGCAAATCAGGAGTATATGGAACTTATGCCACAGCTGACAATAGCTTGCCGGAGCTGGAGCGAAGCATGCAGTACAAATTTGACTGGATGCTTTTCAATCAGAACTGGGAACCATGGTATGGTATGTGGGATTATGGTGATATCAGAAACTATTTCATGAATTATGAATGGAGAACATGGTCTGGCAATGAGCCTGAAATAGATTATATGTGGTGGATGAACTTTATTCGTACAGGCGACCCTGAGTCTTATAAAATGGCAGTTGCCATGAGCAGACATACAATGGATGTTGATAATAAGCACTGGCCACGACCCAGAGTATATCGCGGCGACACAAATGATCCAATCCATGCTTTTGAAGCAGAGATGCAGGACGAGGGATCTCCATATATTGGCATAGGTACCAGGCATGCAGAAGAACAATTTATTGCAGCCCTTTCTGCACACGTATGGATTAAGGGATGGATTGCTTCTTATTACATCGACGGTTACCACAGAGGCCTCGATGTAGCAAGGCTTACCGGAGATTATTATATTAAAAGGATCTTTGGGGAACATGGCCTTACAGGTAGAAGACTCTATCTGTCGATTGAGAACCTGACTGAACTATATGATGCATGCAAAGAACCGAAGTACCTTGACGAGCTTAATGATCGTATTGATCGTCTGCTGGTATTGCAGGAAAGGCAGGGAGGAAGAATGAACATAGATCGCTATGGCTACTCTCAGAATTATCTATCGCATGGTTTGGCAAAATATCTGCAGATGTTCGACAGGCCTGACATAGAAAGAGCATTGGTGACACATGCCAGAAGTTTACTTAATGTGCCGCCAATTGATCATGACTACGAATCATATCTGTCAACTGTATATACTTTGATATTGGCATATGATTTTACCGGAGAAGATCGTTATCTGGATGAAGCTATTAAAAGAGGACAATTTCTCTATATGGATGAAATTAAGAAACCATTTAATAAGTTTTCAAATCAGAAGACCCTGGCTGATGAAATGGAAAAGGCAAGTCATATGCCATCAGCAGGAGAAGGCCCTTCATTCAGGGGACGTGAACCTATCTGGAAGGTTTCAAACGGAATGAGGATTTTTGGTTGGACCCACGCTTTTGGCGTTCCGTATCTTATAGATAGAATGGAGAAAAGATAAAGGTTAAAGACAATTATTAATAGCATCCGGTGTTCATTATTTTAACACCGGATGCTATTTCATAAATAAGCGGGACAGAATTTCTGATAATTAAAATAAATATTGTTGTTAAAACTTGACTTTACTCGTGCAGGTCTTTATTTAGGACCACTACTATTTATTCTAATATTGTTATTACCTGTTCCTGGAGGAATGGAACCAGAAGCATGGAAGACAACTGCTGTTGCCTTACTTATGGCTACCTGGTGGGTTAGTGAGGCTATACCTATTCCTGCTACTGCTTTATTGCCTGTAGTATTATTTCCAGTCCTGGGAATAGCTCCTATAAGTGAGGCTACAGAGCCATATGCAAATTCTATTATTTTCCTTTTTTTAGGTGGTTTTATTATTGCTATTGCAATGCAAACCTCTAATCTTCACAAGAGAATAGCACTTCGCATAATTCATTTTGTCGGTATTAAACCATCTTCGATAATTATAGGCTTTATTATTGCATCTGCCTTTTTAAGCATGTGGGTTAGTAACACAGCAACTGCCGTTATGATGCTGCCAATCGCCTTATCTGTAATAAATATTGCCAGTAAAAACGGCCAGCAGGATGAATCCATTAAGAAGTTTTCTATTGCCCTGTTGTTGTCTATTGCATATGCCTGCAATATTGGTGGAATGGGGACATTGATAGGAACTCCTCCTAACTCCCTTTTCGCAGCTTATTTGCTTCAGGAATTTGGGTTTGAGGTCAGTTTTGCAGGGTGGATGTCAGTAGGCGTTCCACTATTACTGGTTTTATTGCCGCTTATGTATTTTATCGTAACACGCCTGGTTTATCGTGTTGACCTTAAAGAACTGCCTGGTGGAAAAGAACTTATAGATAAGCAACTGGAGGAGATTGGTAGTATTACAAAGCCAGAAGTCAGGGTGGCTATTGTTTTTTGCCTTACCGCATTAACCTGGATCTTCAGGCCTTTTCTAAGCGGTATATTACCTGGTTTATCTGATGCCGGTATTGCTATTGCTGCCGGGGTGCTGCTCTTTATTCTTCCTTCAGGCAATAAAAAAGAAAAGAGGCTTCTTAACTGGAATAACCTGAAGGAATTACCATGGGGAATACTTATACTATTTGGAGGTGGACTAAGCCTTGCAATGGCAATTAATAATTCTGGTCTGGCTGTGTATTTGGGTAAGGCCTTGGAAGGGCTCAGCCATGTTCACGTTATTATCCTGATCCTTATGATCGTACTTATTATTATTTTTCTAACAGAAGTTACCAGTAACACTGCAACTACTTCGGCTTTCCTGCCTATCCTGGCATCTTTAGCTATTATTATGGGACAGAACCCTGTTTTATTTGCCCTTCCCGCAACTCTGGCTGCCAGCTGTGCCTTTATGCTCCCGGTAGCTACACCTCCCAATGCCATTGTATTCAGTAGCGGTAAAATAAATATCCCTCAGATGGCTAAAGCCGGATTGTGGTTAAATATAGTTTTTACAGTGATATTAACTCTTGGAGTATATTTTATCCTTGCACGTATTTTTGGAGTGGAGATAGGCGTGTTACCCGAATGGGCACTCTAAATAATATGTTCAGATAGTGTAATCAGTCTCCGGCAACTTCATTGCCTATCTTGCGGGCTCTGACAGGCTTATCGAGATCAACACCAAGCTTGATACCTGTTTCTACCAGTAAATTCCAACCGGCTGCAAGTTCAATATATTCCCTGTATTGCCTGCTCTCAGGAATTAATATTGTGGGAAAGGGTGTAGGCTCTTCAGCTATGGCGATAATATTTAATCCGACTCCCTTTACAAGTCGTTTATAGAACTCATCTATTTCTTCAGGGAAAGGGCTAATCCATACTATTACTTCGGTACTATCCATTATTTCTTCAATCCCATGGAGTCCGTAGGTGCCTTCCAGAAACATTGACTTCTTTCTTGTTATTTCATTTGTCTTAAGAGTCAGTTCTTCTGCAACTCCGGTATTTCTTCCTGCGAAATATATTATGCTGGCCTTACTGATGATATCGCTGATTTCCTCATCAATCACCATTGTCAGGGCATTACCTATCTGAGCTGCCAGCTCAGTAAGTCCTGTCATCTTTTCACCGGCCAGATAATGTAGTAGGGAATCATAGAACAGAGCCTGTTCGAACACCGATTTAGTTGCTGCTACCGCATCTTCCTTGCCGCAATTAAGGATATATGTGCTATTTGCAATCATCTCAAGGCGAGTGCCTGTATTGGCCGTAATCCCATATCGGGAGTTATGTCCTTTTTTATCAAGATTTTCGAATAGTCTTATAATTTCCTTTGTCTGGCCAGAATTTGATGCCCCAAAAACAGTGTAATCACTAAGGTCATATTCAAGGGCCTGGGTTGAGCCGTCTGTAAATATTTTAATATCCAGGCCCCTTCGCAGGAGGTCAAATATCATTCTTTTTGCCGGAAATATTCTACTGCTTCCTTCTCCTGTAAGAAATATACCTTTTTTTGATCCGAGCAGATCCCCGTACTTATGAGCTTCAGACACCCTGAATTGCATTATTACATCAGATACTTCAATCATTTCCCTGACCAAAGAGAACTTATTATATTTTGATTCCTTTATGTTCATACAATGTTTTTCTTCAAATTATTATTATTAAGTTTTTTGAAGCATAAATATAATATTTCTATAGCTAAATGGTGGCTATTCTATAATATATAATCATAATGAAGATTTTTATATATCTTTGCATCTAAATATATAGATATTTCGAATGGAATTTAAGAAACTAGAAGTAGAGCAGGAGAGAGGTTTATTTAAAAGATTATTTAATTCAAAGCAGGCCAGACGGTCGCTGATAGCTGTTTTAACAGGTGCGGCTCTGGGGTTTCTCTACTATTACTTCACTGAGGGAAAACATATGGATGTGCTGCCTGCAGGTGATATTATAAAAAGTATTCTGCTTGGTGGTTTTTTCGGTTTCTTTATTACCAATAGTCCCTGTGCAAGGGGAAGATGCTAATAAGGCAAAAGGCAAAAGAGGGCCGAACGTAAATAACTGATCTGGTCGATCAGTTTAGTGAGGAGCCAGGTAGAGCAGAGGAGATTATAAGTAAAAAGGTATAAACCTAAATCAAGTCACTAAAGGCACTCCTTTTTATGATATATGCAATAAAAAATATCTAATAATTGCTGGGCCTTTACCGTTAACATACAAACTAATTCACAGAATTATGAAAAAACTCTTTTTTATATCCGCAGCAATACTCGTTCTTTCTTTTTTATATTCCTGCACAAAGGATAAGATAGGACCAACATACGATCCGCCTGCTGATCATACTGTCAGTAAAGATGGCTATATGCACAAGACCGGCTTAAGTGATCCCTTAAACAATTGCATCACCTGTCATGGAGACGACCTTAAGGGTGGCATCGTAGGTGTATCATGCTTTGAGTGCCATGGTACAAAGTGGTAGATGCTTATAATTATTATTCTCTAATTAAAAGTAGCATTAAGGCCCAGTCCTATTGAAAGCCCGGATAGTTTTTCAGTCATTGAATCTGCTCCGTTTGTGACATTAGTGTAATTTAGGTTTATATTGAAACCAAGGTCCCAGTTACTTGAAATATACCATTCTTTTCCGGCCTTGAAGAATAAACCAAATCCTTTCTCAGTATTTGATGTTTCATCTTCAACTGTCATATTAAACCCCCCAACTCCAACAACGCCTGAGAAGAAGATATTTGCCGGCATTGCATAGGCGGTAAAGCCTCCGCCAAACATCATCATGCCAATTGAGTTTTCTCCGTCGAGGGTTCCAACTTCCTCACCATCGAATTCCATTTTAACCGATCCGGAAGAACTTGATATTATATCTCCGTGCAGTATAAAATTTTCCTTAATTGGAGCACCTACCTGGAGGTCAAAAACAATTCCAACACCTTTAAAAGTTATGTTTTCGATACTTGAACCTGTAATATCATCATTTATTGACAGGTATGATGGTCCCAATGACATAGAAAGAAATACGCCGCTATGTGGACTGTGACCCCTTTCCTGGTCGCTTTGACCCATAAGGCCTGCACTTAATAGAAGTACAAGAAACAGAAATAATAATTTTTTCATTTTTTTACTTTTGTTAGTACATTAATTAATATGGATATTGTTATGTGCTATTTAAATTCAATTACAGTATTCTTTATACAGCGCACAGAGAATCCCTTATTTTTTTCAGCATTCTCTCTGTAGATATCAGATCTTCCATAATACAATTCACGGCATTTTGCCTGAACACGTCCGCTTTCTGTCGCAGACCAGAATACAGCAGATTGGGATGAACCTTTGTATTCTCCGCTTCCCAGTCTGTAACCTCCCGGCAGGGCATTGAATTTATACTCATCTGTTGCAGCTTTATTTGGTACTTTCCATATTCCCGGTTCTGTTGATTTTAATTTACCACCTTCCCTGCTTCCCCTGAATGATGTTTTATTTGTTTCTTTTATATTCATGCCCAGAGATCTCTCAAGGTCTTTCCACTCTTCATCAGTGGGCAGATGCCAGCCATCGGGACAAACGTGGATTGCTGTTTCCCAGTCGTATAATCTGCCAAATCTGGAACAGTTGCCCTCATCATCATCGAGACACCAGCTTCCTTCACGTGTTTTGAAATTGAGATTTTCCGCCATCCAGATCTGGTTACCGATCTTTATCCATTTGTATTCTATATTTAACCTTGTATCGGTAAATCCTCCGCTTCTGGAGACTTCATATTTTGAATCCTCTGACGATGCTATTGCTATTATCCTGGTAGTTTGGCCTTTATAGATAGTAACTGATCTGCTCCATTTTTCATCCCCATTAATTTCAAGCAGATGATCACCTACCATAATATTATTTATTGGCACAATAGTGTTCGGAGCAACTTCTCCTAACTCTTTACCATCAATTAAAAGTATGCCTTTGATCTGGGTTGTCAGCTCAATACTACCGGCTGATTTTATTTCGATCACATTTCCTAAAACCGGTGTTTGATCCTGAGCTACATTCTGAATATCCTGATTGTGTCCGGGAACAATAAAGACGTAATCTCCTTTGTCAAGCATGGGATTACGAATTTTTCCAAACTGAGGGTGCTGGGAATTATAACTGTAATTGGTAACCCTTGTTTGCAGGAAATCTCCAAGCTCAGAACCGGTAAGGTAACCATCTCTGTTTCCGTCAGCCATATCAGAAGTTAGAGCGCTTACAAATTGTTCACGGAAGATACTCTTGTCGGGAACCTGCTCGTTTTCTGTGCCGCTTGTTATAAATTGCCTTATTGGTTCGGTTGTTTTATAGCTGATAATTTGAGGTATCGCCCTTGTGGTAGCAAAGAGCGAACCGGAAAAGCATGCGTCAAATACAAATAATGCATGCTTTGACTGGATACGTTTTGCATATATCTCTATCTGAGCCATTTCCATTGCTCTGCTCTGGAATGAAGCTTCATCAATATTTGGATTTGGAGCATCGGCAGGTACAAAATATCCTAGTTTGTCACCATACGATGTATTAATTGTATGTCCATGTCCTCCGAAATAAAAAAGTAACCTGTTTCCGTTGTTCTGCCCATTTCTGGCAATAAAACTACTTATAGCCCTGTCCATTTCCTGTTTAGTCGGGTTTTCAACAAGCTCAACAATAAACTTATGTTGTTCAAGTGCAGCTTTTACTGCGTAGATATCAGCTTTTACTCCCGGAAGGTCAGGCCAGTCACCAAGGTATTCTGATATGCCTATCAGCAGTGCATAACTTTGATTATAGAGTGTGATTGTTTCATCCTCAACCTTAATGTTAATGTTATTTCTGTCTGGTTGCTGAGCAGATGATATTACGCAAACCGTCAGAAGAATCCAGAATGCAGCTAATTGTCTCATTGATACCCCTCAGGTAATGAAAGTGGAATTAAGAGATTTCCAAATGTCTAATTACTAAAAGACTATATGATAGTCTGTGTGTTCAGAGCAACAATGCTAAAAGATAAGTTTTAGGCCTGTTAAGTTGGGTTTGTTCAAATTTAAATAATAAAAATATTAAAACCAAACAGATATAATATGGCGAAATAGGGGATTGGACGATTAGAAGATTGTAAGATTGTAAGATTAAAGATTATAAGATTGGTATCTATATGTTATGGATACCTTTCTTATATGCTTCGATGGCTCGATCTCTGGCATATCGGTGATCTACGAGGGGTTCAGGGTAATCCGGAGTATTTAACTCCGGAACCCATTTTTTTATGTAGGCGTAATCCTTGTCAAATTTTTCCTGCTGTGCTCCGGGATTAAATACCCGGAAATAAGGAGCTGCATCGCATCCGGTGCCTGCAGCCCATTGCCAGTTGCCGTTATTTGAAGAGAGCTCGTAGTCAAGTAATTTCTCAGCAAAATATGCTTCGCCCCATCTCCAGTCTATTAGCAGGTGCTTGCACAGGAATCCTGCACTTATCATTCTCACCCTGTTGTGCATGGTGCCAGTCTGATTTAGTTGTCTTATCCCTGCATCAACTATGGGATAGCCGGTCTGACCATTTTTCCATAGTTCGAATTCATCTTCTCTGTTCCTCCACTCAATCCCATCATACTTCCTTCTGAAATTTTCACTTACAACATCAGGGAAATGATATAGAATCTGCATAAAGAATTCTCGCCAGATAAGTTCATTAAGAAATACAATATTTTCAATTGACAGACTATTTATTATTTGCCGGATTGATACCGTTCCGAACCTCAGGTGAGGGCCCAGCTTACTTGTTCCTTCCTCAATCCATGGAAAATTCCTTGTGCCTTCATAATCATTTACTACGTCGAGATTAAAAGAATCTACCTTAATGGAAGATAAGGTAAATCCAAGTTCACCTGGTTTCGGGAAGGAGAATTCCTTGCTGTAAAATACTCCCTCTTCGATCTTATATTCCACTAAGCTCTTATCTGCACTGAATTTAGAAATCCATCTGTTCCTGTATGGCGTAAATACTGTATAAGGCGCATTATCCGGTTTGAGCACTTCGCCTTTCTCGTAAACAACCTGGTCTTTATGGGAATGGCATTCTACTCCCTTATCGCCAAGGTATTTCCTGATCTTATCGTCCCTTGAGATAGCATATGGTTCGTAATCGCGATTAAAGTGCAGCTCTTTTACATTATAGTCAGAAACCAGGCTCTGAAAGGAGGCTAGAGGATCACCCTTAAGAACAAGTAGCGAGCTGCCATATCGGATAAGCTTTTTATTTATGTCTGCAAGAGTGGAGTAGATAAAGCTTATTCTTGCATCATCATAGGCAAGCTCATCAATAATATTTTTATCGAAAATAAATACTGGCAAAACTGGATAGCCTGATTTTGCAGCAGCATAAAGGCCCGCATTATCTTCAAGGCGAAGGTCTCTTCTAAACCAGAATATAGATACAGAGGTGTCCATGGATAGTTATTGCTTAAGCAGTATGCTCCTTTTTATATGGAATTTGAATTTTTCTTGTCAATCTTACTGAAGGCAAATTTATACTAATAATATGATTCTTTAAGTTAACATAAATATTCGTTCGCTTGTTCGATTAAGGCTTAGTTAATTATACAGGATAGTGCCAGGAGAAATGAAATTATAGATAATTTGCTTGTCCGTAAAACATTTAACTTGTATTTATGTTAGTTCAAGAGAACTATATAAGATTTTAAATTACGGTTTAGTGAGCGATACTAACTCAATCAAGTGCGGAGAAAAGATACCGGGTTTTTCGTTGCCAGATCAGAACGGAGAGTTGTTTGATGTGGAGAAGTACCTGGGTAAGAAGAAACTTGTAATTTTCTTTTACCCAAAAGACGGCAGCCTTACATGCACCCGTCAGGCATGTTACTTCAGGGATATATATGATTTATTTGAAGATGCCGGTGCCGAGGTCGTTGGGATAAGTGAACAGTCGGTAAAAAGTCATAAAGAATTTGCAAGAGTTAATAATCTCAATTATAAGATATTGAGCGACTCTGATAATCTTGTACGAAAGCAATTTGGTGTTCCGTCGAAAGCCCTCGGATTAATTCCTGGCAGGGTAACGTATGTAGTAAATTTAAAGGGAGAAGTAGTATATATTTTTGATTCTCAATCAAAAGTCCAGAAACATGTCGATGAAGCGCTCAGGATAGTACTGGTGCTTAAAAAAACAGATCACTTAGAGGAAACTAAATAAACAGCCATGGGCTTTTACCAGTTTAAAAGACAGATAGAGTTAGGCACTGATATCAATGAGATTTGGAAATTTATTTCCAATCCATCTAACCTGAAGCTAATTACCCCTGATTATATGGGATTTGATATTACCTCGGGTGATTCGCCAGCTGATATATATGAGGGATTAATAATTAGCTATTTAGTGGCTCCGGTAGCTGGAATAAAAACCCGCTGGGTTACTGAGATTACACATGTTAAGCCAGAGGAGTATTTTGTTGATGAGCAAAGAGTAGGTCCTTACAGGATGTGGCATCACCAGCATTTTGTCAGCCGTCTTAAAAATGGCACCCTTATGACCGACATAGTTAGTTATCAACCTCCATTTGGTATTATAGGTTCGCTTGCTAACAGGCTGATGATCTCAGCTAAATTAGAAGAAATATTTGACTATCGAACCAGGGTTCTTTGCGATATTTTCGGAACAGTCTAAACTATATTCTTTATCTTCGGGACAAGTCGAACCTAACTTTTTATATGCTATTAAGAAGGATACGTCCAGTATTTAAGCCAGCCCTCTACCACGGATGGGGACGCAGGCGCAAATTTTTTGAAGGCTGGTACTTTAAGATTATAAATAAGTCAGCCGACAGGGTTTACGCCATAATACCTGGTATTTCAATTGATAAATACGGAAGCAAACATTCTTTTATACAGTTCCTTGATGGCAATAATTTAAAATCAGAGTACTTTAAGTTTGGATATGAAGACTTTAGCTCAGCAAAAGATAAATTCGAGATATCAATTGGCGGCAATAACTTCTCTGAATCTGCTCTAAACCTTAATCTTCCAGGCTTAAAGGGTAATCTTGAGTTTTATGGTTTAAATAGCTGGCCCGACAAATGGTATTCACCCGGCATAATGGGACCTTATACCTTTGTTCCATTTATGGAGTGTTACCATGGAATATTAAGTATGGACCACCAGATAGAGGGAAATCTGCTTCTGGCTAACGAAACTCTTGATTTTACCGGAGGAAGAGGTTATATGGAAAAGGATTGGGGTCGCTCGTTTCCGGACGCTTATATCTGGATGCAATCAAATCATTTTAATAGCACGGGTCTTTCTCTAAAGCTATCTGTTGCCAGGATTCCCTGGCTTGGCAGTGCATTTACCGGATTTATTGCAGGGCTTTTGTATGATGGTAAACTTTATGAGTTCACCACCTATAATGGATCCAGGCTTGAGCATTTGACAATAAGCGTAAAGGAGTTGGACATACAGATATCGAATAAAAAGTTTCGTCTTAATATTGTTGCAAAAAGAAATAATGCTACTCTACTGGCTTCACCAATATCGGGAGAAATGTCGGGCCATATAAGCGAAAGTATGCAATCAGAAGTAGATATCACTCTTGAAAGCTTAAAGCCCGCCAAGCTTCTTTATCGTGGGAAGGGCAAAAATACTGCACTGGAGGTGGCAGGTAAGGTCGAAACTCTTTTTACGAAGAACAAAACTTAATAATAAAAAGGTCTGAACCTGGTAAGGCGCTGTATACTTATTCTTTCCTTTCTTTCATTGCTTCAAAAAATATAAGCGGCAACTATTCTGAATCCATTGCCTGAATTACCACTGTATGAAGAGCCCATATAGGTTGATGCTGTAATAAGCTCAGTATATTACCTGATCTCAATATTATCAAATTTATTTATTATCCTGTATTCAGGAGTCCCTATCCCTTTGTTACTAGTTATTGTCATTACTTTAATGGTATTGAATATCAACAGAGAAACTAATATTGAAAACCCTGATATTTTTGTTATATGCTTCATTTCTAAACTTATACTATGAATATATTTGATAATGTCTAAAATATAACTATATAATTTAAACAATATAGCAGGTCTTATGTTAAACTCATGTACTAACTTTAATAAGGATATACCTACATAATGAATATTTTACTCACTGGCGCTACCGGATACATTGGTAAAAGACTTCTTTATCCACTACTTATTAAGGGTCATCATGTAAGTTGTTGTGTCAGACGACCTGAATCATTTATTGTTCCCGGGGAATTTAGAGATCAGGTTGATGTAATTGGAGTAGATTTCTCTGATAAGAATGCAGATGTAATTACAGACAAAAAAATAGATGCGGCCTACTACCTGATGCATTCTCTAAACAGTTCTACAAGTGGTTACATGGAAGCAGAGCAGGATGTGGCAAAGAATTTCAGCAGAATTATTAAGAACCTTGGATGTAAGCAGGTTATCTATCTTGGAGGAATAGCAAACCAGGATAAATTATCCGAGCACCTTGCATCAAGAAGGGCAGTTGAAGAGATACTGAAAGGTGGGTCCTATAATACAACGATATTACGAGCCGGAATTATTGTTGGATCGGGAAGTGCTTCATTTGAGATAATACGTGATCTTGTGGAAAAACTACCTGTAATGATAACACCAAGATGGGTAAATACTCTTTGCCAGCCAATAGCGGTGAAAAATGTAATCCAGTACCTGGAGGGTGTGCTTGGCAATAAGCAGACTTATAATAATACATATGATATAGGAGGCCCTGACATATTGAGTTATAAGCAAATGATGCTTGAATTCTCAAAAGTCCGCGGACTCAGAAGGTGGATCTATACAATCCCGGTAATGACTCCCAGACTGAGCTCATACTGGTTGTATTTTATTACTTCCACCAATTACACTCTGGCGGTTAACCTTGTTAAAAGCATGAGAATAGAAGTAATAGCCGGTAAGGATAATTTACAGGATCTTTATCCGATAGATCTGATTTCCTACAACGAATCCATCAGGATGGCTTTTAGTTCAATTAATAGCGATATTGTTTTGTCAAGCTGGATAGATTCGGTAAGTGCATTTAATTCTGATTTTGAAGAATTCAGTGCGGTTGAAGTTCCTGAGAACGGATGTTTTGTTGATAAGCGAGAAGTGGTTCTAAGCAATGATATAGAAAAGGTTCAGAATAAGCTTTGGTCTATAGGTGGTAAAAACGGCTGGTATTCTGCAAATTTCTTATGGAATACAAGAGGATTTATCGATAAGCTGAAAGGGGGAGTAGGATTACGAAGAGGGCGGCGCAGTCAGCATGAACTTAAGAAGGGAGATGCTCTTGATTTCTGGAGAGTTCTGGAAGCAGATAAAGATAGCCGGAGGCTATTGCTTTTCGCGGAGATGAAGCTTCCGGGTGAGGCCTGGCTTGATTTCAAAATAGATACTTCCAGGAAGCCCGAAAGGCTTATTCAAACTGCCACTTTCAGACCGAAGGGATTAAATGGACGTCTATACTGGTATTCCCTGGTACCATTACATAATATTGTATTCAGGGGAATGATAAATGCGATAGCAAGGGGCTGACTGATAACAAAGCTAGCGGGCCTGTTTTGATCCCTTAAAGTAAAGGATTAAATAGCCTATTATCCCTGAAATAATTGATCCAACGATAATGCCCATTTTTGCTGAACTAAGAAAAACCATGGAATCAGGAAACGCCAGTCCGCTAATAAACAGGGACATAGTAAATCCTACGCCTGCAAGTATTGCTACTCCTGCGATCTGAATAAAGGATATATTCTCAGGGAGTGAAGCAATATTTAGTTTAATGCTTATATAAGAGAAAAGCGTTACACCTATTGTCTTACCCAAAAATAGCGAAAGGGCAATTGTTGTAGCAAGCGACAATTCATAACTTGCCCCGTCTACAAGATTGATACCTGCATTTGATAAAGCAAATACAGGCATAATAAGGTAGGCAACCCAGTTATGCAGACCTTTCTCAAGCTTTTGGAGAGGTGATTGTACCTTTTCCATACAATCCTCAAGATTATCAATCTCCTCAATCTGATCTGCAGTAAGTAAAGGGAGATTATTCGTATTAGAATCCATTGTAAGACGCGAAGTTATTTCATGAAGCTTATTTGCAAAAGTAAACTCATTTACTCTTTGTCGAATGGGAACTGCAAATGCAAGCAATATTCCTGCAATGGTAGGATGAATACCTGACTTTAGAAAAAGTACCCAGATAATTATTCCGAATATAAGTAATATAAACTTGCTGTGAATCTTAAGGTAAGAGAGTACATATAAAAATATCAGCATTATAGCGGCAATTAGTATCAGGTTCCATGCAATATTTCCACTGTAGAATAGAGCAATTACCATTACAGCTCCGATATCATCAATAATAGCAAAGGCTGTCAGAAATATTTTAAGACTAAGGGGAACCTTATTTCCCAGAAGTTTCAGAATGGCTAAAGTAAAGGCAATATCTGTTGCCATTGGTATTCCCCATCCATTTGCTGTCTCACTATTATTATTTAGCAGGATATAGAATAACAGGGGAATAAGCATACCGCCAATTGCGGCGAAAACCGGCAGACTGGCTTTTTTTATTGAATTTAGTTCTCCAAGTAATATCTCTCGTTTGATCTCAAGGCCAATAAGGAAAAAGAATATAGCCATTAAGCCATCATTTATCCATAGAATAAGTGGCTTGACAAGGGAAAACCCGTCGGATTTTATCCCAATCTCGTATTGCCACAGAGATTCAAATAAAGCTCTGACAGGTGAGTTTGAAATAATAAGGGCCAGTATTGTAACAAAAAAAAGTAATATTCCACTAAAACTTTCAGCTTTGATAAATTTCTGAATGGGGTTTAATATTGGCGTTTTATAAGACATATTATTAATTATTTCAGGTAGTTGGTTTAATAAAATTAATAACAGATATTTTATATCGTTTATTGGCTACATTATTTTTAAAATATTTTTTGAGAATAACCTGATCGAAATTATAGTAAATATTATAGCTGCACCTGTAAGTATAAGTATTCTTGGCATTATTTCACTTAGAGGCAGCGACCTCCAGAATATATCATAAAATCCCTGGATGCTCCAGTAATTAACACTTACCACTGCCAGCCTGCTCATTATATCCGGCATTATAAATAAGGGGATCATACTGCCTCCTATAGCAGACATAACCAGTATTATTAAAGTGCTCAGACTTTGTGCCTGCTGCCTTGATTTGGCAATAGCAGCCAGCAAAATACCAAGACTTGACACCGCAAAGGATGTCGATAAAATCATTAATACCAGAGCTTCCGGATTTATAGTAATATCTAGATCAAGGAAAATCCATGAAAAGAGAAACATTACTGTAAGCTGCAAAATGGATATAAACAGTGCAAATAACATCTTACTGAATAATATTGTCCTAAGGCTTAAGGGGGAAAATAATAATCTGTTGATTGTGCCATTTTCCTTTTCTTCCAGTATGCTTGTGCCTATACCTGCAACACTGAATAAAAGCATAAGTATGGCTGTACCTGCAACTGCCTGTATCAAGCCCAGATTCAGATCATTTTTATCGCCAACAATTGATGTCATTTTCAGGGCAGGTTCATCGCCATAGACTATTGCAGATTGAACTATATCAGGGCCTGTACCTTTGTCCATAGTTGGTTCAGTGCTATTGATAATGTTTTTTGCTCCAACAGACCTGGTATAAGAGTATAGAGTATTTATTATTATTGATTGCAGCATCCCTGCTTCAAAGTTTTGCTCCTTATCATAAAGTAACTCAAGCGGCATTGATTTATCGCTTAGTAGAGAATCCATAAAGCCTTTGCTAATAATCAATGCACCAGCATATTTACCTTCTGTAATAAGTTTGCTTGCATGATCAGAACTTGTACTGATAATTTCCAGCCCCTTAACCGAATCTACTGCTGCTATAAAGCTGATAGATAATGTTGACATATCCATATCTGAAACAAGTAATTCGTAGGCCTCTTCATCACCCGTATACTTTTCTATACCACCATAGGCAAATGCAAACAGGGTGATCAGAATGATCGGAATCAGGAAAGTAAGGGTATACGACCTGCGGTCATTAAAAAATAATATCAAATCCTTTTTCAGCAGTTTAATCATAAAATTAGTCTCTTAAATTTTTTCCTGTTAACCTCAGAAATACCGATTCAAGGTTAGCCCCATGAGCATCAAAACCTTCTATTACTGCACCTGACTTTTGAACCATACTTACAATGCCTGATATATCACTGCTTACATTGTCACATTCAATTTTAAGGCTATTGACTGAACTACTTATTATATTATATGGGATAGAATTGATAACACTATCCAGGGCCTCTTCACTTAAACCTGATAACCTCAGCGTAATAATATCTCTTGCACCACTTATCTCTCTAAGCTCCTGCAATGTGCCGTAGGCCCTTATTGTACCTGAATCAATAATAGCTATAGAATCACATAATCGTTCTGCCTCTTCCATGTAATGAGTTGTATATATTATAGTTATGCCCTCTTTATTGAGTTTCTCAATTAAATCAAAGATATGGTTTCTGTTTTGTGGATCAACTCCTGCTGTGGGCTCGTCAAGTATTAGTATTCTTGGCTTATGAAGAAGGGAGCAGGCAATATTTATTCTTCTCTTCATTCCACCTGAAAAGGTCCTTATCCTATCATTTTTCCGACTCGAAAGACCAACAAGCTGGAGCACTTCCCTTGCATTAATCTTTAGCTCGCGTACAGGCATTTTATCGTAAAGGCTTCCCCAGAAAATAAGATTTTCAAAGGCTGTAAGATTATCATACAGTGCAATCTCCTGTGGTACAACACCCATAGTTAATTTGCATACCTCCGGTTTAAGAAAAAGGTTTATTCCATCAATATAGATCTCCCCTGAATCAGGCTTTATAAGAGTATTAAGGATATTGACAGTGGTAGATTTACCCGCGCCATTTGGGCCTAATAAACCAAATATTTCCCCCTTCTTAATACTAAAGCTAATATCCCTTAAGGAAATAATATTGCCATATGATTTCGAGACGGATTTTACTTCTATCATCCTGAATCAGGTATTTTAACGGCTAAAGATAAATAATAATGATTATAAGATTAACGATTCAAGATTATAAGATTAACAATTCAAGATTATAAGAATGAAGATTTAGTATTTTCCTGACCCACATTAATGCTAAATAACTATATTTAAATACTTAATAATTAAAATTGCTTCTATGTTTATAAAATTATTTTTGGTTGCTTTTGCTGTGTTCCTGGTGATCGACCTTGTATGGCTTGGTCTTATAGCAAAAAAGTTTTACAGGAAGCATCTTGGATTCCTGATGAGCGAAAATGTAAACTGGATTGCAGCTATTGTATTCTATGTAATATTTATTGTCGGGATAGTTCTGTTTGTTGTGTCACCTGCGCTGGAAGCAAATTCATTAAAACATACATTGATTTATGGTGCTCTTTTTGGATTTGTTACTTATTCAACATATGATCTGACTAACCTGGCAACACTTAAAAATTGGCCGGTTTTAATTACAATTATTGATTTGATATGGGGGACCTTCCTGTCTACCTCCGTATCTGTAATTACTTTTTTGATTTTTAATTGAGAACATAAGTATAATTATATCTGTTAAGTAATTATGACTGATACAAGCAGCGATAAAAAAAATATTTCAAAATTGACGGTTCTGGATGCTGACACCATTAAAGACTTATGGTCTAAAACCTATAATACCGAAGGCAAACCAGATTGGTCGCATATTCTGCCATACTATGATGATGATATTTTCTTCTGGGACAGCGTTCAGAAAATAAAGGGCATAAAGGATTTCACGGAAATGACCCGGCGTCTCGCAGATCGTTCCAAGGATTTAAAGATGAATGTTGTAAGGGCCATAAAGGAGGATAATATTATTTTTATCGAATGGGAAATGACTATCAGCTTTAAGAAGAATCCCAGCTCAGTACTTTATGGTTCGAGTCGACTTACCCTTAACGAAGAAGGTAAAATCGCTGAGCAAAGAGATTACTATGACCTCTGGGGTGATATTTTCGATAATATACCTCGTTTTGGCAAAGCTTACAGGAGGTTTATGAAAAGAAAGTTCGGATAATATTTAATATAGATATTATATAATCAATTTAAAACTATGAAGAAACTATCTAACTTCTCAATTCTGCTGTTTTTTACTGCAGGTTTAACACTGAGCGCACAAACAGGAGTACGTTTCGGAATGAAAGCCGGGTACAGTATGGCCACACAATATGGAACTCCGGCACCTGACGACAGCTTTGTTGTTGAAACAGGTAGCAGAAACGGATTTGCCGGGGGCGTATTCGTTTATTTTCCGATTACCGAATCTGTTGGTATCCAGCAGGAATTGCTGTATACCATGAAAGGATCACGCCAGGATGTAACATTTACTGATACGGATATTATACCGGGTGTTCCAGTAACGATTAATACTGTATCTGAATATAATATTAATTATTTTGAGATGCCTATGCTGGTTCGCTACACCTTTGTAAAGGTCAGGAATGTAGGTATTTATGGGAGTAGCGGTATAGCTCTTTCCTTATTGTTAAAAGGAGGAGATTATGATATTAAAAGCACGGTTAATCTACCAGATCCCCCAGGTCCGCAGGAATCAACTGAGACTGGTGATACCGATTTAGTGGATACCTTTGATTATTCATTTCTATATGGGGCAGGAGCTGATTTTAAGCTTCTGAATAAAGATTTTTTTATTGAGTATCGTATGTCAGTCGGCTGGAATACACTTGCAATGCCTAATGTTGAAGGGGCAGATCCGGTACCGCTTAGAAATATGGATTATATTTTTGCACTTGGTCTTTATTTCTAGGTGATACGGTCAAATATCAATATAGGTTTTCGCATTGATTTATATCTATGAGAAATAAGAAATTTACCAAATATTTCAAAGAGTACGAGTGGTCAAATATTTTTGCAATGATCAGGAACAATAAATCTGATCCTGAGAGATGTGATAGATCGTTTAAAGGCAGGCTTGTTGTAATAACAGGTGCAACTTCGGGAATAGGATATCTTACTGCAAGGAAATACGCTTCAATGGGAGCAGACCTTATATGTGTAAACAGGAATCCTGATAAATCGGAATCCCTTAAAAATGAACTTAGCAATGAATTCGGTGTAAAATGCGATAGTATAATAGCTGATCTTAGCAGGCTGGATGATATTCACAGGGCAGGCAGGGAGCTATCCCGGATAAACAGAGATATCGACCTTATTATTTTTAATGCTGGTGTATACCTTACCAAGAGGGAAACCACCGCAGATGGGCTGGAAAAGGTCTTCGTTGTTCATTATCTATCCTCTTTTATTATAAAGTATTATTTAATCGAGAAACTAAAAGCACAGGAAAAGGCAAGAATTATACTGGTAAGCTCTGAAGGTCATCGTTTTGCTGCATGGGGACTCAGGCTCGACGATCTTATGTGGGAAAAGAGAAGATATTCAGGACTGAAGAGCTATGGCTCTGCAAAACTGGCACAACTGTTAACGATGCTTGTATTTAAGGATTATTTTGAAAATACCGGGGTCTCTGTTTTAGCTATGCACCCCGGGGCGGTAAAAACCGAAACAGGCCAGGATAATGGTCCTGTTTATAAGTGGTTTAAGCGCAATTTGCTTGACAGGTCATTGAGACCGGCGCAGATATCCGCCGAAGCCCTTTATTACCTTGGAGTATCAGAAGCAGTGAATGACTTAAGTGGCAGGTTCTTTAATCTTACCACTGAAGAAGTACCTTCACCGCCTGCCCTGGATAAGGAGATCGCATACAAATTATGGGATATAAGCATGGAGATATCTGGTCTCAATAAATAAACAATATAATACATATGTCTGAATATAAGTATGATAGCATAATTGCAGGTGGGGGAATTGCAGGTCTTACATCAGCTGTTTATCTGGCAAGGGCAGGGCAAAAGGTTCTGATAATTGAAAAAAACAAGGTAACAGGAGGTCTTGTTAATTCATTTTCGCGCGACGGATTTCATTTTGATGCAGGCGTCAGGGCCTTGCTCGATGCAGGTATAGTATTTCCAATGTTCGACGAACTGGGAATTGAACTCGAACATGTAAAAAGCCCGGTCTCACTGGGTGTTGGTGATGATATTATTAATATTGAAAGTGTGTCTGACCTGGATAAATACAGGGAGCTTCTGATTAAGCTATATCCAGACAGTCTAGGTGATATAGATAAGATAATGAAGAGCATCCGTAAGATAATGAAACATATGGATGTGCTGTACGGGATTGAGAATCCTGTCTTTAAGGATATCCCTGGTGACAGGCATTTTCTCTTTAAGAAGCTCTTGCCATGGCTTCCCAGGTTTGCACTCACCGTCGGAAAAATTAACAGGATGAATATGCCCGTTGAAGAGTACCTGGAAGGAATGATAGAGAACCCATCACTCAGGGATATTATCTCTCAGCATTTCTTTAAAAACACTCCTACCTTCTTTGCTATGAGTTATTTTTCTCTCTACCTGGATTATTTCTATCCACGTGGCGGGGTAAAAAAATTAGCCGATGTAATCAATGATAAGTACCTTGAGTCAGGTGGAGAGATTAAACTGTCAACCGAAGTTATTAAGGTTAATGCAGAAAATAAATATATAACAGACAGTGAGGGAAATATTTATTATTACAATAATTTAATATGGGCAGCAGATATAAAGACCTTTTATAAGATTACCGAAACCGGCAATTTATCTCAACAGCTTTTTAATCAAGTCCAGAGAACTAAGGAAAAGATTAGCAAAAGCAGGGGAGGTGATTCTGTTTTTACGGTTTTTATCGAAGTGGATGAGCCTCTTGAAAGTTTCAGGGAAATAGCTCATGGTCATTTCTTCTATACCCCTTCAAAAGAAGGACTTGGCGAAACGCACAGAAAAGAACTGGATAATATACTTGCGAATTATGATAAGTTAAGCCGAAGTGATATACTTAAATGGTTAGACCGCTTTACAGAACTTAATACCTATGAGATATCAGTACCTGGCCTTAAAGACCCCGGTCTTGTGCCGGATGGCAAAACAGGATTGATAATCAGTCTGTTATCTGAGTATGACCTTTTTAAGAAAATAGAGGATGATGGCTGGTATAAGGAGTTTAAAGAAGAGTTCGAAGATAGAATTGTAAAAGTAATATCTGATTCAGTATATCCTGTTCTTAAAGAAAAACTTATCAGGAAATTTTCCTTCTCTCCCCTGAGTA
Source organism: uncultured Rikenellaceae bacterium (assembly GCA_964634565.1). GTDB lineage: Bacteria > Bacteroidota > Bacteroidia > Bacteroidales > VadinHA17 > JAUVKT01. The sequence goes on from CAZWLP010000028.1 coordinate 30,675, forward strand.
TTGAGAGAAGGGTTGGTAGTTCTGATGGCGCGATAGTGGGCTGGACATTCCAAAAACCAGTTCCGGTAGTTAATAAAATACAGATATCTGATAAGTCTGTATATACTCCATTCCCGGATATATTTCAGGCCGGTCAGTGGGTTTACAGTCCGGCCGGTGTGCCAATGTCAATTCTTACAGGACGGCTCGCAGCTGATAAAATACTTAAGAAAAAGTATTGAATTTTTATCAGAATGTCTGAATTATATAAAAATCTCCAGTCTGTAATAGATTGAGATTGAAAATTTAAGTAATTTAGCCTCTAATCAAGTAATATTGATAAGTTTAGATATTTAATTGATTTATTTATAGTTAAGGTATTATTATCTTAATTACATTAATGCTTTTTAGCCTGCAAAATGAAAAATTCCTATTTTGACCTTATAGAGCAGAGTTTCTATTTTCCGCAGGAAGGTTTTGACCTGCGTGATGGTTACCTTACATTCCATGGTGTTTCTTTAAAGCACCTGATTCAGAAACATGGCACGCCCTTTCGATTTATTTATCTTCCAAAGATTGGCGATCAGATAAAAAAGGCACGAAATCTTTTTAAC
>CAZWLP010000029.1:0-30868 GCA_964634565.1 uncultured Rikenellaceae bacterium
AATATATGTTGAGCGGCATAAAAAGCTATCATCATTTTACTTCTTTCTCTAATTGATAAATACTACATTTATCAATTAGAGAAACAGTTATCATTATATAGCATGAATCTGACCAGGCGCTTACTATACAGATTATTGAGTAAAAGCTTCTATTTCAAGACTGTATCAAGAAAGATATCCGGTTTTAAAAAGTTAATTGAAAAATTCAGTCCTGCTATACAAATAGAAACAGAAAAAACTAACTTTGATTCTATAAATTACTTATTGACATAATACAGCTATTAAATTAATCAGATATTGAACCCATAGTTATACAATTAAAACATATCAAATCATGCCAAAAGTAACCAAAGAACACGCACTGAAGTATCACCAGATACACCGACCAGGTAAAATCGAGGTAATACCAACAAAACCCTATTACACACAATTTGATCTAAGCCTTGCCTACACGCCAGGTGTAGCATTTCCCTGTAAGGAAATTGAGGCAAATCCTGAAGATGCAAATAAGTATACTGCAAAAGGCAACCTGGTAGGGGTTATATCGAATGGAACAGCCGTACTCGGACTGGGTGATATCGGAGCTCTGGCGGGAAAGCCTGTAATGGAAGGAAAAGGATTGCTTTTTAAGGTTTTTGCCGACGTTGATGTATTTGACATTGAAGTAGAGGAAAAAGATGTCGAAAAGATGATAGAATTCTGCAGGCAGATAGCGCCTACTTTCGGAGGAATAAATCTGGAAGATATTAAGGCTCCCGAATGTTTTGAAATAGAAGAAAGACTCAAAGAGATGCTCGATATACCGGTATTCCACGACGACCAGCATGGAACTGCAATAATATCCGGAGCAGGCCTCTTAAATGCACTCGAGATCAGCGGTAAAAAAATTGAAGATATTAAACTGGTTGTAAGCGGTGCTGGTGCAAGTGCAATATCATGTTCCAAACTGTATGTCGGCCTTGGTGTAAAAAGGGAAAATATTGTAATGGTCGACAGTAAGGGAGTAATAAATAAGAAACGTACAGACCTGAATAAGTATAAAAAGCTGTTTGTTACAGATCGGGATATTTCAACGCTTGAAGAGGCATGTGTCGATGCAGATATCTTCCTGGGTCTCTCCGTAGCAGATAAGTTAAAGAAAGAGATGCTGGCTTCAATGGCGCCAAATCCTATAGTGTTTGCTATGGCAAATCCTAACCCTGAGATATCATATGAAGATGCAATGTCGACACGTGATGACCTTATCTTCGCTACCGGCCGTTCAGATTATCCAAACCAGATCAATAATGTACTGGGATTCCCATTTATTTTCAGAGGTGCCCTGGATGTTCAGGCAACAGATATTAACGAGGAAATGAAGCTGGCTGCTGCCTATGCGCTCGCAGACCTGGCTAAAGAACCTGTTCCTTTTGACGTTGTTGGAGCATATAATGTTGATAAAATTGAGTTCGGAAGAGAATATATTATTCCAAAACCACTTGACTTAAGACTTATCTCTAAAGTTTCTGTTGCCGTTGCCAAGGCAGCTATGGAAACAGGTGTTGCCAGAAAGCCGATCACCGACTGGGCAGAATACGAAAGATCACTCGACGACAGAGTTAGAAAACATATTAAGCAGATAGGCTCCTGCGCAGTAGACCATATCTCATATGGAGAATAGGAAGCAGGTAAGGACCTGATAAAAATGTCACATTTAATTAAAATGTGGCATTTTTTTTATCCATAAATACATTTAATATCTATAAGAGAAACCTATAAGCTCTGTATTATACTAAATTATCCGGTCAAATATAAAATATTCGCGGTAAGCGGCATTCACAGAAACTTAAAAGTCACTTACCGATCTAATGAAAGGGATTACATATTAAGCAAAAATAATGAACCCTATCTGACCAACTATTCGTATATTGATAATGAAAACACGACTATTCAAGCTTGATTACGAGAAACAATCATAAAAATTAAAACTATGGAATCAGAACTTTTTATGCGACCCGATCTCTTCTGGTTTTTGCTTGGTCTGGCATTTTTTCTACTCGAACTTATTATACCTGGCTTTGTAATAATCTTCTTCGGATTTGGTGCATGGGTAACATCCCTGATTTGTCTATTGGCTAATCCGGGATTAGATCTGCAAATTATTATATTTTCTATCACCTCAATTCTTTCGCTTATTCTGCTCAGAAAGATGTTTACAAAGAAATTCTTCAATGAAGGGGTAAGCGCTCCTGATATCTTAGATGATGAATTTATTGGTAAAGAAGCAATAGTCATAGAGGATATTGCCAAAGGATCAAGGGGTCGCATAGAATTTAAAGGAACTCCATGGACAGCTGTCTCAGATGAAGATATCAAAGCGGGGCAGACTGTTATAATTACTGAAAAAGAGAGTATTAATTTAACCGTTAAACCAAAAATCTAAATATTATGGATACAAGTACTATATTACTTCTAGGCATTGTTCTTCTGGTATTTATTCTTATTGTTTCGTCACTTAAGGTTGTACCTCAAAGGCAGGCATATATTATTGAAAGACTGGGGAAATACAATACAACATTTACTGCCGGTTTTCATATTCTTATACCATTTGTAGATAAGATACGCTACAAGCATACATTAAAGGAACAGGCAATTGATGTTGCTTCCCAAACCTGTATCACAAAGGATAACATCTCTGTAGAAGTAGACGGGATACTCTACCTGCAGGTTATGGATCCTAAAAAGGCATCCTATGGTATAGATCACTACAGGTTTGCATCTATCCAGATTGCCCAGACCACCATGAGAAGTGTTATAGGTAAAATGGAACTCGATAAAACATTTGAGGAACGCGATGTAATAAACGTTTCTATTGTCGACGCTGTTGATAAGGCCAGCGATCCCTGGGGAGTGAAAGTTTCCCGCTACGAAGTAAAAAACATTGTTCCTCCACAGAGTATTAAAGATGCAATGGAAAAACAAATGCGTGCAGAGAGAGAAAAAAGGGCAACTATTGCAGAATCAGAAGGCGAAAAACAGGCAAAAATCAATGTTGCCCAGGGTGAGAAACAATCTGATATAGAAAGATCTGAAGGTGAAATGCAGAAAAGGATCAACGAAGCCAGGGGACGGGCATCAGAGATTGAACAGGTTGCAAATGCAACGGCCAAAGGGCTGTCGGCCATTGCAAAATCCATTGGCGATAAAAATGGCATGGATGCTGTAAACCTCAGAATAGCAGAGCAGTACCTGACCGAGTTTGGAAAACTGGCAAAAGAGAATAATACAATGATTCTCCCAAGCAACCTGAGTGATGTAGCAGGAATAGTCGCTACCGCAACCAAGGTGTTTAATGAGACGAAGGACTAAGGAAGAAGGACTAAGGACGAAGGGCTAAGAGGAAAGGGTACCTATTTTATTTACAGGTACCCTTTTTTTATTTTTTATTTTTCGTTTTTCAACCTTGAGTCTTGCGCCTCCTACAATCCCTTATTCGTCTCAGCCTCTACATCCTCAATGCTCTTGGGCTTTGCTTTGCCCAGCAGCTCATATCCGCTTTCTGTAATAAGGAAATCTTCCTCATTTCTGATACCTCCGAAATTTCTGAATTTATTTACCTTATCATAATTAATATATTCTTTATTATTACCATCTTTTATCCAGCTGTCTATCAGCTCCGGAATAAAGTATATTCCAGGTTCTATAGTCAGAACAAAACCAGGTTCCAGCTTCCGCCCCAGTCTGAGTGATTTAATACCAAACTGTGTTGGCTTGGGTTCTCCATCCCATCCAACATAAACTTCACCAAGATCCTCCATATCATGCACATCCATACCCATCATATGACCCAGTCCGCATGGAAAAAACAGTGCATGAGCCCCGCTGGCTACAGCATCATCAGTATTACCTTTCATTAGGCCCATATCCTTCATTCCCCTTACAATTATCCTGGCAGACTCAAGGTATACCTCCCTGAAAGGAATACCTGGTTTTAACATCGATATTGAAGTATTATGACTATCGAGGGTGATATTATAGATATCTCTCTGCAAAGATGTAAACTTACTATCAACCGGCACAGTACTTGAAAGATCAGCGCAATAGCCAGATGCTACTTCAGCACCACAGTCAAGTAAAAACAGATCCCCTTTCTTTAACACATTACCATGGTAATGGTTATGCAGTGTTTGTCCGTTAATAGTAGCTATAATCGGGAATGATATCCTGGCGCCGGCAGCTTCAGCAATCCTGTTTACTTCTGCAGCAATCTCAGCCTCGCTAACTCCAGGCTGAGCCATTCTCATAGCTGCGGTATGCATATCAACAGATATATCAGCCGCCTTTCTGATCTCCTCTATTTCACAGGTCGATTTATAGTTTCGCTGGTTAATTACAGCCAAAACAAGTTCGAGTGAAAATTCCAGGCCTGCCTCGGCAGGAAGAACTCCAAGCCACTCAAATAATTTAATCTTATTCTCGGCACGGTATGGTGGAAGAAAATGAATCTTTCTTCCCCGGTTCTGATTATTTGATAATAATTCAACAAGTGCTCTGATCGAAGCAGCTTTTTCTACTCCAAATTGCGAGACTCTTTCTGCAAGAGTTGGCTGAGGCCCCATCCATACAAAATCCTCAACGCTTAAATCATCTCCGAATAATATATCTTCTCCTGTTTCACAATCTAAAACACCGGCAAGGAAAGGAAAATCAAGGCCGAAAAAATACCTGAAAGTGCTATCCTGGTGAAAATGAAACGGATTATCGGCATAATTCATCGGACTCTCATCATTACCCAGTAATAATATTAAACCAGATCCTAAACTCTTTCTTAGCCTCTTACGCCTGGCAACAAATATCTCTTTTGATAACATATCTCTATTTTTGCTTAATTATTATATTGATTCATGCTCTGTTCGTCTTATTACCTCATTCTGCAGATCTTCGCCAAGGTCATTAAAATAATCACTATAGCCTGCTACCCGTACTATAAGATCACGATGCAACTCAGGGTTCTTTTGAGCATCCTTCAAAGTCTCAGCGCTGACAACGTTAAACTGGACATGGTGACCATTAAGTCTGAAATACGACCTAATAAGGGCAATTAGATTATCGTATGATTCTTCATCGTTAAAAAACTGGGGACTAAATTTCTGATTGAGTAAGGTTCCACCTGTTTTCAGATGATCAATCTTTGAAGCTGATTTAATTACAGCGGTCGGACCAAGCCTGTCTGCACCCTGGAATGGTGAGATGCCTTCTGATAGAGGAACAAAGGCTGTTCGCCCATCAGGTGTTGCTCCAATTACGCTGCCAAAATATACATGTGAGGTAGTAGGCAGCATATTTATCCTATGGATACCACCCCTGGGAGTAGGACGACCATTAACCGCATCGTAAAAGATCTCAAAGACCCGAAGCGCTTGTCTGTCAACATAATTATCATCATTACCGTACTTGGGTGTATTATATATTAAATCGTATCGCAGCTTATCATGACCTATAAAATTATCACTAATAGCTTTTAGTATTTCGGCCCATGTATAATTTTTATTATCGTACACATTATACCTGATAGAACTGAGCATATCTGTAATACTTCCCAGTCCGACACCCTGGATATATGAAGTATTATATCTTGCGCCCCCATCATTATAATCCCTTCCATTCAAAATGCAATCTTCAATCAGCAATGACAGGAATGGTACAGGAAGATTGCTTGAAAATATTTCTTCAATAACATTATTTCCCCCGATTTTAATATCGGCAAAGAACTTTAGTTGCTGACTGAAAGCATTTATCAGATCATCAAAAGACTCAAATAGAACAACTTCACCAGTTTCAGGTCCGATTCTATCTCCTGTAAGGGGATCAATTCCATTATTAAGAGTAAGTTCAAGCACCTTGGGAAGGTTAAAATAACCTGTTAGCCAATAACTTTCTGTTCCAAATGCACCCGTCTCAACGCAACCTGAAGCACCTCCATTTCTGGCATCCTCCATAGATTTTCCCTGGTTTAGCAATTCCTGTATAATTGCATCGGTATTAAAACAGGAGGGCTGACCAAAACCCGTCTTTATGATATCGAGCGCTCCACGAATAAATTTATCAGGACTTTTTTTGCTGATTTGAATCATTGAGCTGGGCTGAAGTATTCTCATCTCCCTTATAACATCCAGCAATATATATGACATTGGGTTTACAGCGTCGTTTCCCTCAGCTGTCAATCCACCAAGATTAATAAGGCAGAAGTCTGTATAGGTATTACTTTCCTGGGCAGTAACACCCATCTTGGGAGGTGAAGGATGGTTATTAAATTTAACCCAGAAACTACAGAGCAGTTCAAAAGCATAATCCCTGCTTATCCTGTCTTCTGCAATATCTTTTTGATAAACAGGGTTCAGATGCTGATCCAGTCGGCCGGGATTAAAAGAATCCCATGGATTTAATTCTGTTACAACTCCAAGGTGTATAAACCAGTAATGCTGCAACATCTCGTGAAAAGTGTCGGGTGAATGGGCGGGCACCTTTCTGCATATCCTTGCCATTTCAATTAATTCGTTCTTTCTCTCCTTATCGCTGCAACTCTCTGCCAGCCTATCAAGCTCAACAGCATGCCTTTCAGCATAAGATATTATAGCATCGCAGGCTATATCCATTGCCTCCAGTTCAATCTCCCTGCTATATGCCTTACTGTCGTTTAAAAAATCAAGTTTCTCCTTGCTCTCTGCTATTTCTCTTTTAAGATCCAGAAAACCTGTTTTGAACATTTTATTTCCCAATACTGTATGACCCGGAGCTCTCTGTTCCTGGAATTCAGTAAATATACCCGCCTTATATGCCTTTAGCCAATCGGGTGTCATAGAGGCCATTATCTTATCCCTGTTGCTTTTGCCTTTCCAGAATGGGATTATCTCATCTTTGTATATCTGTTTAACTTCTTCACTTACCCTGAAAAACACCTTCTCCCTGGTATCTAAAATATCCAGGTCCTGCAAGGTATGAAGACTAATCTCCGGGTAGGTGGGAGTAGCCTTTGGAGATGGCCCCCTTTCTCCTACTATCAGCTCGCCCTCATTTATGCAAATACTTTTATTAGAGAGAATATATTCAAAAGCCTTTGCCCTTTTAAGCGGTGCAGCCAGCTCTTTTGATTTATCCCCTGCATAAAATCGTGTTACCAACCGGGCACGCTCGGCCGAAAGAGTCTCTACCGTTCTTAAGCTCTGCTCTCTGAGATCTTTTATTCTTTTGGTAAGTTTCATATTATCCGCCTATTTTAACCTTAAATCCGGGTTCTTCAAAAAACACTTTTAATTCATTCATTCTTTCTTCAGATGGCTGTTCGACACCATCCATTTTGTAATCAAGTCCAAACCTTCTGTATTTGGAATAAGCTATCTTGTGATACGGAAGCAAATCGACTCGCTTAATACTCCCTGTGTCTGAAGACAAGAGATAGTCTCTCAATATTTTAAGATAACTATTATCATCATTGATACCCGGGATAAGAGGAATTCTGATAATTACCTCTGTTCCACTTTGCATGATTCTGGTATAGTTTGATAGAATCAAAGAGTTTGACACCCCGGTATATTTTCTGTGAATCTTATCATCAAGATGCTTAATATCAAATAAAAATAAATCTGTAAAAGGAAGTACAGAATCTATTATTATGCTCTTGGCTTGCCCTGAAGTATCGATGCAGGTATGTATGTCCATATCCTTAAACATTTTTAAAGCCTCTAGAACAAAATTGTTTTGCATAAGAGGTTCTCCACCAGAAAATGTTATTCCACCTCCTGATTCTTCAATAAACACAATCTCCTTCTCAACAAGCTTCCTAAGATCATCGAGACTGTAGCGTATACCAACCTGTTCGGCTATCCTGAACTCCTTTTCTCCTATCCTGTCTACCCGATCAATATTTTCAATATCCGGCGATATGCCTTCAGGATTATGACACCACCAGCATCCAAGGGGACAACCCTTCATAAAGAAAGTAAGCCTGATTCCCGGTCCGTCATGTATTGCAAACCTTTTAATATTGAAAATTAATCCATTCATCTGGCAATAAAATAAAAAATAGAAAAATAAGACGGAATTATGCAGAAGAGCTCTGCAGGGATTTTAATACTATTAATTATAGTACATACGGCACTCATACAGCCTCCTTCCAAGCCTGTTGAGCATAAAACTATATGCTAACTTACTGAGCATAAACAATAATTTAACTGCAAGATAGAAAAAAAATCATTATGCCGCTTATTAGCCTGTTTCGTTATTAACACAAATATTAACCTAATATTAACGTAAGGTAGTGCAACAAGGACCTAACTTTATCGTCATATACGTATAAAGACAGGCATTCACAGTTAAACAAGGACAGGTTTGCTGTGAAAATGTAGAAGTTAAACACCAGAATATGCAGCTATGAAAAGGCTTATAACATGTATTAATTTAAGGTAAGTTTTTATTAAGAGCTAAGTAACTCAAAAAATTAACTGACCAGTTTCTTCTACAATCAAGTTTTAGGTAAAGTGATGCAGGTATTTCTCTCCGAAAACCTGCTTCCTTTTTTTTACAATACCTTAATTATATACTCATAAATAAGTACTTTTGCAATCACATAAATCAGAAAGTTCTATACCATGAAGAATAAGATAAAATTCAGTCTTGTATACAGGGATATGTGGCAATCGTCGGGGAAGTATCAACCCAGGGTTGACCAGCTTAAACTTATTGCTCCATATATTGTGGATATGGCTTGCTTCGACAGGATTGAGACAAATGGTGGTGCCTTCGAACAGGTTCAGTTATTATATGGAGAAAATCCAAACCTGGCGGTCCGAGAATGGACCAGACCCTTTAATGAAGCCGGTATAGAAACACATATGCTCGAGAGAGCTCTTAACGGAATAAGAATGTTCCCTGTTCCTGCCGACGTAAGGAAACTTATGTTTAAAGTTAAAAAGGCACAGGGCGTTGACATAGCCAGATCATTCTGTGGCTTAAATGATTACAGGAATCTTGAAAATTCTGTAAAGTATGCAAAAGAAGCAGGGATGAAATCTCAGGCTACTTTATCAATAACCTACTCCCCTGTTCATACAGTAGAATACTATATGGGAGTTGTAGATAAGGTAGTTGAATATGGCACCGACGAAATATGTCTTAAAGATATGGCGGGTGTTGGAAGGCCGGCAATGCTTGGCCAGCTTGTCAGGGCAATTAAAAAGAAATATCCGGAAATAATAATCCAGTACCACGGACATGTCGGACCGGGATTATCTGTTGCATCTATGTATGAAGTAGCACATGCAGGCGTCGACTTCCTTGATGTTGCAATGGAACCTCTTAGCTGGGGCATGGTTCATCCAGACATTATTGCAGTCCAGGCCATGCTGAAAGATGCCGGCTTTGACGTTCCTGAGATTAATATGGATGCCTATATGAAGGTTCGCTCTCTTACTCAGGAATTTATTGATGATTTTCTGGGTTATTTTATCGATAAGCGTAACCGACAAATGACATCCCTGCTTATTGGCAGCGGACTACCGGGGGGTATGATGGGTTCAATGATGGCAGACCTGAAAGGAGTACATACAGGCATTAATAACACTTTGAAAGCCAGCGGACAAAAACCTATTAAAGAAGATGAGCTGCTTGTAAGGCTATTTAAGGAAGTGGAATATATATGGCCCAGGCTGGGCTATCCTCCACTTGTCACACCCTTCAGCCAGTATGTTAAGAATATTGCTCTAATGAACATTATTCAGCAAACTAATGGTAAAGCCAGATTTTCAATGATCGACAATAATGCCTGGGATATGATACTTGGAAAATCAGGCAGACTTCCCGGTGAACTCGACCCCGAAATTATTACACTGGCTGAGAAAGAAGGAAAATCGTTTCACTCCGGCGTGCCACAGGATAATTATCCTGATGTACTTGATGATTTCAGAAAAGAGATGAAGGAAAATAATTGGGATAGCGGCAAAGATGATGAAGAACTATTCGAATTTGCAATGCATGAGAGACAGTACCGTGATTATAAATCCGGTATTGCGAAAGAGAGATTCGAGGAAGAGCTGGAAGCAAAAAGAGAAGAACGGGATAGTAAAAAACAAAACAGCCCCAGGGTGAATAATAAAATTATAAGCTCACCTCATAATGGCGTAATCCTGTTTTATGTTGGCGGAAGCGATTACATTCCTTATGAGACTTATGAAATGACAGCCGGTGATATGCTTCATAAAGGACAGAGAATATGTTATGTTCAATCTGGCACCAATTATGAAGAATTATTATCTGACAGGAGCGGTAAGATAAAGAGAGTTAGATGCAAGCATGGTGATTTTCTTGTTAAAGGCCAGCCCATAGTAGAATTCGTTTAATAACTCCGTCATTATAAAAACCGCATTCGAAACAAACAAATATGATACTTAGATACCCTGTATTTATTTTATATCTTATCCTGGCATCACTAAATACTGCAGGTCAATCAGTTGAAATCAGGGATGGGATACTGGATCTGAGGTACTCCGGACTACCGGAAAAAATTTCGAATCTAAATGGAGAATGGGAATTTTACTGGGGAAAACATCTTTTACCTGCCGACTTCAGGAAAAACAGGGATATTACTCCGGATATATATGCTGATATTCCCTCATACTGGACAGATTACTCAGAAGAGATTGCCGGCATAACAGCTACAGGTTATGCAACTTACAGGTTGAGAATACTAATACCGGAAAGCGACAGGGAGGAACTAAGTTTCTTAGTACCAATTTTTGACTCTTCTTACAGGATATATTTTAATGGAAAATATGTATACGCAAATGGCGTACCAGGGAATACGGCAGAGACAAGCAAGGCAGGATACAAACCCTTTACTTACAACCTTATCCCTGAAAAAGACACAATAGAAATTGTAATAAATGTTTCCAATTTCCACCATCGCAGGGGTGGATTCTGGCTGCCAATGAAATACGGGAAAAGAGACATTGCTGATCTCGAGATTAAACGCACAGGCTTACTGGAATCTATGTCAAATGGAATGCTGCTTGCTTTTCTGGGCTTCTTTCTTCTGTTTTTCAGCGTTTTCAGAAACGACCGCACCATGCTGTATTTTGCCCTTGCTCTGCTTGGAGTTTTGCTCAGAACTCTTTTTACCGGCAACTTTGATATTCTATATTTATTTGATATAAGCTGGCAGTGGCTTATCAGGATTGAATATCTGAGCTCATTTATGGCAATTATTTTCGCAATGTGGTATTTCTACTACATATATAAAGACAAAGTTATTCCATGGATTAGTACAGCTATAACCGTATTATTTATCGTAGCCACAATACTTACCTTATCTACACCGGTTTCTGTCTTCTCTTACACGATGTTACTATTTATGCCAATTGTGGTAGTAGTACTTGCATACTATCTTATAAGAAGCATTATTGCGGCTTTCAAACATGGAGGTTATCGAACACTTATCGCTATTGGATTCGGGACTTTACTGCTGGGTGTCACAAATGATATTTCAGTTTCAGTTGGTAATAAGCTTTTTTTAAGCGAATACATACTTAGTTACACCATTATATTTTTTATACTGATACAGGTAATAATACTTATATACAGGTGGTTTGAATCAATGCAAAAAGAAAAAAAGTTGCTTGATGAAATTGAATTTGTAAATAAGAATCTCGAAAATATAGTAATTGAACGTACAACAGAATTAACGAACCAAAAAGGGGAGCTTGAGAGACAAAAAAAAGTCACAGACGCAAAAAACAAGGAACTCGAAAAAACAATCTCTACAAAAAACAGGATTTTCTCAATTATTGCTCACGACCTTAAGTCGCCGGTTATCAACCTTTCAATGATGATTGAGCACCTGAAAAACAGTAATGATCCCGAAGTTCAGAAAAGCGTTATAAATTCTATTTCCCAGCAGGCTGATTTTGCCGGAAACCTTATAGAAAACCTTCTTATATGGGGAGAACAACAATATAACAGGATAGAATATAAACCCGAACATGTAAATCTTACAGACCTGGTTCTTGAAAACTTTAACCTTATAAGAGAACCTGCTGAAAGGAAGAAAATAAAAATGACCTACTCCCATAAAGGTAATCCAACGGCAATATGCGACAGAGAACTGATTAATATTGTTTTGAGAAATCTATTATCAAATGCCGTGAAATTCACCAACAGGATGGGTTCTATATATGTATCAGTTGAAGAACCTTCGATCAAAGATGGAATGATATATATCAAAGTAAAAGATAACGGCATTGGAATTTCCCAGGAAAATATTGATAGAATACTGAAGGATGAGATCGTTGAAAGTACCAGGGGAACTGATGATGAAAAGGGCACCGGTTTGGGCCTGCAACTAGTTAAAGACCTGATTAATATAAATAAGGGTTCAATATCTGTTAAAAGCGAATTAAACAGGGGAACTACCATAAAAATAATGCTCCCGTCTCCTACACTCAAGAGTTAGTTAACTGATTGTGAAAGTATAAATATCATTATATACTTCTTTTCCGCCTCCCATTTATCATGTTTTAAAATATCTCCATAAACAAAGACTATTTTTGTCCCACTAATAATTATCATTCAGATATGAAAAGAGAAATGGTAAAGATCAATGAGAATCTTTGCACGGGGTGTGGATTATGTATCCCTAATTGTCACGAAGGAGCCCTGCAGATAATTGATAACAAGGCAGTACTTGTTAGTGATCTTATGTGTGACGGGCTGGGGGCCTGCATAGGCCATTGCCCGGAAGGAGCTATTACAATTGAAAAAAGAGAAGCTGCTCCCTATGATGAGAAAAGGGTAATGCAGGACATGGTTAAGAAAAGTGCAAATACCATTATTGCTCACCTAAAGCACCTAAAGGATCATAACGAGATAAAATTACTAAACCAGGGAATTGACTTTCTTAAATCAAATAAGAAAGAGATTAAGCATAATGTAGAAAAAATAATTTCAACTGTAATGGAAGAAAGTCCGGAGAAAAATAATCCACTGCATACTGAACCTGTTTGCGGATGCCAGAGTTCAGCACCACAGGAGTTCAAAAGACCTGAAATAGTTGGTACTGCCATGCCTCGACCAGAAGAATCTGCTCTTACACACTGGCCTGTCCAGATGCACCTAATTAATCCGAATGCAGGCTATTTTAAAAATAGTGATCTCCTTGTAGCAGCAGACTGTACAGCCTTTACACTTGGAGCCTTTCACAACAGGTTTATTAAGGGCAAAACAGTTGTTATCGCATGCCCTAAATTAGACCATGGAACCGAAATCTATATAGAAAAATTCAAATCACTTATAGATAATGCAATGGTCAATACTATTACCCTTGTTATTATGGAGGTACCCTGTTGCGGTGGACTACTCCAGATGGTTCAAAAAGCTGTTGGGACAGCTTCAAGAAAGGTTCCTGTAAAACTTATTGTTGCAGGAATACGGGGTAATATATTAAAAGAGGAATGGGTTTAATAGCAGAGAGCAGGGTGTTGCTGGCATTTGGCCATCAGCGTTGCAAAGCAACGCAACCCCCCGCTCCATTCTCCATACTATTCAACAAGTGTCATCTCATCCAGCAGGTATCCTGCTCCTGCAAACTTATCAATCAAAAACAGGGCATACCTTATATCAAGACTAATATTACGGCTCTGAGTCGGATTAAACATAAAATCGCTCATTACTCCTTCCCATGCCCTATCGAAATTTACACCAATCAGATGACCTTCACCATTAATTACCGGACTCCCTGAATTTCCACCTGTTGTATGGTTATTGGCAATAAAGCAAACAGGGATCTCTCCATCCTGGGCATACTTCCCATAGTCCTTACTACGATATAACTCCCTCAGTTTTTCAGGTACATTATAATCATAGATATCGGGATTATCCTTCTCCATAATACCCTTCAATGTTGTATAATGAGTATAGTAGACAGCATCTCTTGAATCGTAACCATCGATATTTCCGTAAGATACCCTTAATGTAAAATTGGCATCCGGCCACAATACTTTATCTCCGGCATATTCGAGCTGGGCAGTCATATAAACCCTGTTAAGCGCTGAAATAGCCTGCTGCAGCCTTGTGTATTCCGGTTGTATCTTATTCTGCATCATCTCGTTTGCAGACTGTGAGAGTCTATACAGAGGATCCTGACTTATAATATCAAGTTTATCAAAATCAAAATTCTCCAGATAATTATTGAAACGTTCCTCGCTGGTAAATATGCTCTTAGAATATAAGTCTTCAGCCAGCGACATAAAATCGCCATTACACTCTGCACTTAGCGTTTTATAATAATCGGCCTGCAGTTCAATATCTACATTTTCTCCATATAATTTCATTAACTCCACAAATAACTTCCTGTCTGTTGCCTGGTTGTAATTCTTAAAAAAAGAACTTACTCTTCCACCATACCTGCTTATAACATCAACTGCCAGTTTATCCCTGTCGGGGTCATCTGCCAGATTAACCAGCACCCTTATATTACCAGCAAAAGAAACTGCTTCAATACCACTGCGACCGAGTATTTCGTTTGTATAGCTGTTTACAAGGCGATAGTTTTTAAACTCCTTATATAAGTTATTATATTCCGGCAGGATATGACCGTAGCTTTTTGATCTCTTCCTGCTAGAATTTACCCAGTCGGCAAACCCTGCTTCAAAATCCTGTTTCTTCTGTATAGTTCCAAGCTTGGTCATACCCGACTTTTCTCCTATCCATCTCTTCCAGGAATTTGATATACCTGATCTTTTCGAGGCATATTGTATTCTGACACCGGGATCGGATTCCATATCGGCTACAATAATATCCAGTTTTGCACTTCTCAGCTCAATCATCTTAGGATAAACATAGTTAATAAGCATATCGATATGGTAGGATGGTACATATTGCTCTGTAGATCCGGGATATCCAAATACCATAGTGAAATCACCCTCATGAACCCCTTTTAGAGATATTGGAAAATGATAAGCAGGCTTGTAAGGAACATTATCTGCTGAGTACCCGGCCGGCTTATTATCTTTATCTGCATAAATCCTGAAAAGTGAGAAATCGCCTGTATGCCTGGGCCACACCCAGTTATCTGTATCGCTTCCAAAATTACCAATTGCTGCCGGTGGTGCACCAACAAGCCTTACGTCCCTGTAAACCTCATTCACAAATAAAAAGTACTGATTGCCCATATAAAAAGGTCTTACATAAGCCTGATAATCATTACCTTCCTGAGCATTACCGACAATAGTATTTATATTTGCGTTTATTATAGCATTTTTCTCGCTCTCAGTCATTTTCTTTTTAAGCCCCTCAGTTACCTTATCTGTAACATCTTCCATATATTTAAGGAAAGTAACCGACAATCCAGGGTTTGCCAGCTCTTCTTCATGCGACATTGCCCAAAACCCATTGGTTAAATAATCATGCTCAAGGCTGGAATGAGACTGTATCCTGCTAAAACCACAATGATGGTTTGTAATTAATAATCCTTCTGACGATATTAACTCGGCAGTACAGCCTCCTCCAAATATCATTACCGCATCCTTCATACAGGCCTGATTGACACTATATATGTCCTCGGCTGTCAGTTTAAAGCCCTTCTCCTGCATCATTTTTATATTAAATTTCTCTATCAGGATAGGGATCCACATCCCTTCGTCAGATCTGACTGAAGGGCTAAAAAGAAATAAGGCTATAAAAGTGCTTAAAAGTATCCTCCTCATAATTGTTATCTGTTAATTAGTTATTTAGTTTATTTAATTCCTTAACAAAATATTTTAATTCCTTGTAAAGTCTCTGAACGGGTAAGCCCATAACATTAAAATAAGAGCCCCTGATTTCTTTCACTCCGATATAACCTATCCATTCCTGTATACCGTAGGCACCGGCTTTATCGTAGGGTTTATATTTATCGGTGTAATACTCTATTTCATCCCTGTCGAGATCAGAAAACACCACCTCTGTAGAAGAGGTAAAGCAGGATCTGAATGAGGTATTGAGGATGCAAACACCGGTAATGACACTATGCCTCTTACCGGATAATTTATTTAGCATCTTAACAGCTTCATCCCTGTCGGCCGGTTTACCAAGTATAATGTCCTGGTAGCACACAATTGTATCAGCAGTAATAACAATATCATTACTCTTTAGCTTACCCTCTGCATAATCAGCTTTCTGTCCTGCAAGAAAGGCTGCAGTCTCCTGATTACTCAAACCATCGGGAAAGGACTCAGTAAAAGAATAATTTACCTGCTTAAAATTCAATCCAAGATTTTCTAACAACTCCTTTCTGCGTGGTGAAGAAGATGCCAGTATAATATTCCAGGCTCTCAGATCGTCAAAAAGCATCTAAATAAATACCTCCCTGTTGATTATCAGTAAAACAATAATAGAATAAAATATACCCGCAAGCATTACTATCTTAATCCAGAGGCTGGCAATATGAAAATCTCGCTGATCTTTTCCCTTCAGTATAAAGATACCAGCAATAATAAGTGGAACTATCAATGCCACTGATATATAAATTATTGTAAGCAAATCATTCAGATGGAAGTACCATACAACCAGAAGCAGAATAACAATAAGAACCACAATAGAAACAGTTACAATTTTTGCGCCTCTTAATCCCAGTGCTACTGGCAATGAGTTACTTCCATAAGCTCTGTCACCTTCATAATCCTCTATATCCTTTACGATTTCACGTGCAAGCGAAACAAGGAAGGCAAATACTGAAAAGCCACCAACCCAGTAAAATAATATTGTAAGTGAGGGCATTTCATTTGCAATAGGGAAGTAATATGAATATACGGGAGGTACATCAAATACTACTACCATAAAAGGGATGGCAGCAGTGAGGAGGGAAACAATAATGTTACCAACCAGAAGTTGCCTCTTGTATGTGGCAGAATAAAAATACAACAGACCGGAAACCAGCAGGAAGAAGATACCAAGCCAGAAATAACCGATCTTATAAGAAACATAGAATCCACCAATTATTCCCAGTGAATTTAGAATATTATGCCACATCATGGCCTTTCTCCTTGATATTACAGTTCCAACGATTACTTTTCCACGATTTACCAGGTCGGTTCTGATATCAAAATAATCGTTTATCACATAGCCAGCTGCTGTAATAAATACTGTAGACAGAATCAATATCAAAAAATCATACCATGCAAACTGAAGGACCATCGATTCTGCTTCTGCACTACCCACAACGGAGAATGGCAGAATACTTAGAATTGGTTCGATAATGGCATAGCGCATAAGAACCATTGTAAGAGCAACAATAAATAGATTCTGAACTCTTACGAGTTTTAAAAATTCTTTAATTTTTACCATAGGTGTGCATCGTTTTTCAACCACTTTCCATGCAATCTCATAACCTGTTCTATCACGTCTCTTACACATCCATCTCCACCAGTCTTGTCAGAAATATACCTGGCAACCTGCTTTATTTCACTGTCAGCATCAGACGGACAAACGGCTACTCCAGCCAATCGCATTACTTCAATATCGGGAATATCATCTCCCATATAAAGCACATCATTTACATCCAGTTTCTCATTCTTAAGGTACTCATTAAAAACTTCCTTCTTATTCGAACAGTTAAGGTTAACATCAGTAACACCAAGTGATCTTAATCGTTTTTCAAAAGCAGGAGAATAACCACCTGAAATAACAGCCACTCTATATCCTTGTTTTACTGCTAGTTGCAAAGCATAACCATCTCTCAGATTAACAGTTCTCATAGGAGTTCCATCGTTTCCCAATAAGATTGTCTGCCTGGATAACACCCCGTCAATATCAAAAATAAAAGCCTTAATCCTTCTCAAATCTTCCTTAAAATTACTCATATTATTATTCCGTATTTTTTATTATTGACCGGGTAACAGCCCTGTATATTTCCAATAATTCAGGAGAGAAAGATAATAAATCAATCTGCTTTTCTATAGTGCTTTGATCATTTCTTGCTGCCGGACCTGTTTGTGCAGGAGCAGGACCAATATCACGTGCTTTAGAAAAGGTTTCATCAATCAGGGGCTGTAGGATAGAAAAAGGATATTCTGTTTTTGAACTTATTTGCTCTCCGGCCATAAGCATATGGTTTACAAAGTTAGAAACAAAGACAGCTGCCAGGTGTAACATTTTTCGGTCTTCCGCCCCAACCCTGAAGACACTGTTAGAAATTGATTCTGCAAGACTGCAGATAGTATCTTCTGTCTTTTCACTATTCCCTTCGATCAGGAATGGTACCATGCTAATTTCCACCTCCCGTCCTGAGGTAAAAGTCTGCAGGGGATAAAATACTCCATGTCCCATGCAATCCAGAGATGCAAAGCTTTCCATTGTGGATGTGCCTGCTGTGTGCAAAATAATTGAACTGGAAATATCTCCAAGACTCCTGCAAATAGATTCTATTACACTGTCCGGAACACATAATAATACAAAATCTGAGCTGATATCCTCTCTGCAACTGGTACTCCACGAAGAATTTGTTATCCTGGCCAGTGATCTGGCAGATTCAGCTGATCTTGAAATAATAAGATCAACTGTTAACCCTGATTGGTACAAGGCCCTTGCCAGTGACGCTCCTACCTTCCCTGCTCCTATTATAGTTATACTACCTGTCAATTGTAATTCAATTTGACAGAAAGATACAAAAAAGGAACAGGAGAATAATTAAAAGCGCTAAATCAAAAGCAAAAAATTAAAAAGAGGAATATTGATTTGCGGAGTACGGAGTGAATGTCTCTTAGCTCTTAGCTAGTCGTTACCGTATAGAGACGATTGAACTTTAGACACATCGGCCATATAAGTCTGATAGTAGCTAACATAAGAGTTACTTGCCTGCATCATATAATTACATTCGTAATATATGTCGCAATCAACAAGAATCTTGGTGCCGATCTCATAATTAATAAGTTCAGGCATCATCTCTCCAGGATTGCAAAAATAATATGTTGCCATCGGATTGGTTTCTAGCACAAAACTGGCAGACCCGGCTTCAGCATCATAATAAATAATAACAGGCATCTCAGCAACCGAATTAATCTTATCTCCATCGCAACCACACTTAACCTGTTTCTTACACGATCCCAGCATGGTTGATGCCAGAATAATAATAATAAAAATAGATTTATATAAGTATTTCATACGCCTGTTGATTATCAGTTCAAATATAGTTGTAATAATTCGCAACAAAAAACCTGCCACAAATGAGGCAGGTCTTTTTGTATCTAAGCCTGGGCCGTAGGGCCACCAAAATTCATTGGAGTAACCGGCCCGGAGCCCTGAACATCTTTTATTCTGCCATGCACCGATTCATATTTTCCAATATTATCCTGAAGAGCATTCAATAATCTTTTTGCATGCTCCGGAGTCAGTATAATCCTCGACTTCACCTGTGCCTTTGGTACACCCGGCATTATCCTCACAAAATCAACAACAAATTCAGACGAAGAATGAGTAATAACAGCAAGGTTTGAATAAGTACCCTGAGAGACTTCCTCATTTAGTTCAATACTGATCTGATTTGGTTTATTAACATTTTCAGCCATGGCAAATAATTTATTTTTGATCTTCCTGTATAGTTTCAGCCTCAACTTCCTCTGCTTTTCCAACAAGAGATTCGTACTCTTCTTTTGAGCCCACAACCATATTCTTATACTCCTTTGCTCCTGTACCAGCAGGAATAAGGTGACCTACAATAACATTCTCTTTAAGACCTTCCAGCTTATCTATCTTTCCATTAATGGCAGCCTCATTCAGTACCTTTGTAGTTTCCTGGAATGATGCAGCAGAGAAGAAACTGGTAGTCTGCAATGCAGCTTTAGTAATACCCTGCAATACCTGACTGGATGTTGAGGGAATAGCATCCCTTGCTTCCACCACCTTCAGATCTCGACGCTTTAAAAGTGAATTCTCATCTCTGAGCTTACGGGCAGAAACAATCTGACCAGCCTTCAGTGTTTGTGAATCACCAGGCTCAATAACTACTTTTTTGTCATAAATCCAGTCGTTCTCATTCATAAAGTTAAGCTTATCAACAACCTGTTTCTCCAGGAATTTGGTATCACCCGGATCTTTAATCTCAACCTTGCGCATCATCTGTCTTACAATAATCTCAAAATGCTTATCGTTGATCTTAACACCCTGCAACCTGTAAACCTCCTGTATCTCATTAACTATATATTCCTGAACCTTTGTAGGTCCCTTAATTGCAAGAATATCGGCTGGAGTAATAGCCCCGTCTGACAGGGGAATACCTGCTCTAACATAATCATTTTCCTGAACCAGTATCTGCTTTGACAGAGGAACAAGATATTTCTTTACCTCTCCTGATTTTGACTGGATAATAATTTCACGATTACCCCTTTTTATCTTACCAAAGGATACCTCACCATCAATCTCAGAAACAACAGCCGGATTGGATGGGTTACGAGCCTCAAAGAGTTCGGTCACTCTAGGAAGACCTCCCGTGATATCCCCAGATTTTCCAACTGCCCTGGGTATCTTAACCAGGATATCGCCCGACTCAACCTTCTTTCCTTCATCAACAACAAGGTGGGCTCCTACCGGAAGGTTATATAATTTAAGTGCTGTTCCTTTTGCGTCTGTTATCTTTACGATCGGGTTCTTTGTCTTATCTCTGGTCTCTGTTATTACCATTTCCTTAAACCCGGTCTGCTCATCAGACTCCTCACGGTAAGTAACTCCCTCAATAAGGTTCTCAAAGCTTATCTTACCTGCAAGTTCTGAGATAATAACTGCATTAAACGGATCCCAGTCGCAGATCAGATCACCTTTCTTAACATCTTTACCTGACTTAACATATAATTTCGAACCATAGGGAATTGTATGTGTTGAGAGTGATATGCCAGTATTTTTATCCACAATTCTCAACTCAGCCAATCGTCCGATAACTATATCTACCTTGCCAATCTCCGCATCCTTCTTGCTTACAGTACGTAGCTCCTCTATCTCTACCACACCATCATATCTTGCGATAATACTCGATTCAGCTGTAATATTAGATGCCGTACCACCGACGTGGAATGTCCTGAGAGTAAGCTGAGTACCTGGCTCTCCAATACTCTGGGCAGCAATTACACCAACAGACTCACCATTATGAACCATCTTTCCGGTTGCCAGGTTACGTCCATAACACTTGGCACAGACTCCCTTGATCGATTCACAGGTAAGAACAGATCTGATTTCCACCTGCTCGATAGGAGATTCCTCAATTTTTGAGGCAATATCTTCATCAAGTTCAATACCTGCTTCCACGATTAATTCACCGGTAAGAGGATGGTAGATATCATGTACTGTGGTACGTCCGAGGATTCTTTCATAAAGCGTTTCAACAACTTCCTCATTCTTCTTTATTGCAGTTGCAACAAGACCTCTTAAGGTACCACAATCAGGTTCGGTTATAATAACATCCTGAGATACATCAACCAATCGCCTGGTAAGGTAACCTGCATCAGCAGTTTTCAGGGCTGTATCGGCCAGACCTTTACGTGCACCGTGAGTAGATATAAAATACTCCAGAACCGATAATCCTTCCTTAAAGTTTGAAAGAATCGGGTTCTCGATAATTTCAGAACCTGCGGCGCCTGATTTTTGAGGCTTCGCCATCAGCCCCCTCATACCTGAAAGCTGACGAATCTGTTCCTTAGAACCCCGGGCTCCAGAGTCGAGCATCATATATACTGAATTAAATCCCTGCCTGTCGGTCGAGATTTGTTTCATAAGTGTTTGTGTCAGTCTTGCATTTATATGGGTCCAGATATCAATAATCTGGTTGTACCTCTCATTATTGGTAATAAATCCCATATTATAATTGGCAAGTACATCTTCAACCTGCTTATATCCCTCTTCAACCAGCTCTGTCTTCTCAGCAGGTATAATAACATCATCAAGGTTAAATGATAGTCCGCCCCTGAATGCCATTGTATATCCCAGATATTTAATTGAATCAAGGAAGGCAGCAGTTTTTGCTGTACCTGATTTCTTAAGCACATTACCAATAATATCCCTTAGCGACTTCTTGGTCAGAAGTTCATTGATATAACCAACCTCTTCAGGAACATGCTCGTTAAAGATAACCCTTCCAACTGTCGTTTCAACTATATGATTAACCTTCTCTCCGTCTACACGGTCGTCAATTTTTATCTTTATCAGAGCATGGAGATCTACTTTACCTTCGTTATAAGCAATATTTGCTTCCTCGGGTGAATAGAATATCAGGCCTTCTCCCTTAACAGGGTATTCCTTGGACGATTCTCTCGCCTTGGTCATATAATAGAGTCCCAGAACCATGTCCTGTGATGGTACCGTAATTGGTGCACCATTAGCCGGATTAAGAATATTATGCGATGCAAGCATCAATATCTGAGCCTCAAGTATCGCAGCATTACCAAGTGGCAAATGCACAGCCATCTGGTCACCGTCGAAGTCAGCATTAAAGGCCGTACATACAAGGGGGTGCAACTGAATAGCCTTACCTTCAATAAGCTTAGGTTGAAATGACTGAATACCCAGCCTGTGCAATGTTGGAGCACGGTTTAGCATTACAGGATGACCCTTAAGTACATTTTCCAGTATATCCCATACAACAGGATCTTTCCTGTCGACAATCTTCTTGGCTGATTTAACTGTCTTAACAATCCCTCTCTCTATAAGTTTCCTTATTATAAACGGCTTATACAGTTCTGCTGCCATATCCTTCGGGAGTCCACACTCATGAAGTTGCAGTTCCGGTCCAACCACGATAACAGACCTGGCAGAATAATCGACACGCTTACCCAGTAAGTTCTGACGAAAACGTCCCTGCTTTCCTTTAAGGCTGTCGCTAAGTGATTTCAGCGGACGGTTTGCATCTGTTTTCACCGCGTTTGCCTTACGTGAATTATCAAAGAGAGAGTCAACAGCTTCCTGTAACATTCTTTTTTCGTTCCTCAGGATTACCTCGGGAGCCTTAATCTCGATTAGTCTCTTAAGTCTGTTATTCCTGATAATAACCCTTCTGTAAAGATCGTTAAGATCGCTTGTTGCAAATCTTCCTCCATCCAATGGCACGAGAGGTCTCAGTTCTGGTGGAATAACCGGAACAACCTTTATTATCATCCATTCTGGTTTATTCACACTCTTCGATGCCCTGAAGGCCTCAACTACCTGAAGTCTTTTAAGTGCTTCATTTTTACGCTGTTGAGAGGTTTCTGTATTTGCCTTATGACGAAGTGTAAACGACAGATCATCAAGATCCAGTCTTCCGAGCAGCATTTTAAGTGCTTCGGCGCCCATCTCAGCAATAAACTTATCAGGATCGTTATCTTCCAGATGTTGATTCTCTTTTGGAAGAGTCTCGAGTATATCGAGATATTCCTCTTCTGTAAGAAAATCAAGATAATTTATACCGTCAGCAGCTTTTATTCCCGGGTTAATTACCACATACCTTTCGTAGTAAATAATTGAATCGAGCTTCTTGGTCGGAAGTCCAAGCAAGTAGCCAATTTTATTGGGAAGTGATTTGAAATACCAGATATGAGCAACCGGTACAACAAGGGCAATATGACCCATTCTTTCACGACGCACCTTCTTCTCAGTAACTTCAACACCACAACGGTCACATACTATTCCCTTATAACGAATTCTTTTATATTTACCACAGTGACATTCATAGTCCTTTACCGGTCCAAATATTCTCTCACAAAACAAACCATCGCGCTCCGGTTTATAGGTTCGATAGTTAATTGTTTCAGGCTTCAGTACTTCACCGCTTGAACGATCGAGTATCTCCTCCGGTGAGGCGAGTCCTATCGTGATCTTCGAGTAATTGGTTGTTGCTTTATTCTCTTTCCTGAATGACATATGATGTATTTATTAAAATCAAAAAATCAAGTAACTATATACGACAAATTAATCAAGTGTAAGACTCAGTCCCAAACCTCTTAATTCGTGTAACAATACATTCAATGATTCGGGGATACCAGGCTGCGGCATTGGTTCTCCCTTTACAATTGACTCATAAGCTTTAGCCCTACCGATCACATCGTCAGACTTAATAGTTAGTATCTCCTGCAGAATATGAGCAGCACCAAAGGCCTCAAGTGCCCATACCTCCATTTCACCAAATCTCTGTCCTCCAAACTGAGCCTTACCTCCGAGTGGCTGCTGAGTAATAAGGGAATAAGGTCCGATTGAACGGGCATGCATCTTATCGTCGACCATATGACCAAGCTTCAGCATATAGATTACTCCAACTGTAGCTGGCTGGTCGAACTTCTGTCCAGTTCCACCATCATACAGATACGTTTTACCATATCTGGGCACACCGGCTTTATCTGTATAACTCGTAATTTCGTCAAGTGACGCACCATCAAAAATAGGAGTTGAAAATTTAAGACCCAGATTCTGGCCTGCCCAGCCAAGAACAGTTTCATAAATCTGTCCGAGGTTCATCCTCGATGGTACACCAAGTGGATTAAGAACAATGTCTACAGGTGTTCCATCTTCCAGGAAGGGCATATCTTCAGCACGTACTATTTTAGCAACAATACCTTTATTTCCATGTCGCCCGGCCATCTTATCCCCAACCTTAACCTTTCTCTTCTTGGCAATATAAACCTTGGCAAGTCTTACTATACCTGCTGGCAGTTCATCTCCTATACTAATATTATACTTCTTACGCTTAAATACTCCGTCTATCTCTTTGTACTTAATCAGGTAGTTATGAAGCAACTGATTTATAGTCTCATTCTTCTTCTTATCTGTTGTCCATTTATTAGGATTAATTGACAGGTAATCCAGTTCCTGCAATTGCTTAAGAGTAAACTTGGTACCCTTAGGTATTATATCAACATTCAGATAATCTTTTACTCCCTGGGATGTTTTACCATTTACAAGAATAAACAGCTTATCAACAAGGCGCATCTTCAGATCTTCTGCACTCTTGGCAAATTCCGCATCTATTTTTTCTATAAGAGGCTTCTCAACAGCTTTTGATTTCCTGTCTTTAACAGACCTGGAGAAAAGCTTTTTATTAATAACCACTCCACGCAATGATGGCCCGGCTTTTAAGGAAGCATCCTTAACATCACCGGCTTTATCACCAAATATTGCCCTAAGCAGTTTTTCCTCCGGAGAAGGATCTGATTCACCTTTAGGAGTAATCTTACCAATAAGAATATCGCCCGGCTTAACGTGAGCTCCAATTCTTATCAATCCATTCTCATCGAGATCCTTGGTGGCTTCTTCACTAACATTAGGAATATCAGATGTCAGTTCTTCTATACCTCTTTTAGTATCTCTAACCTCAAGCAGGTATTCATCAATATGAATTGATGTAAAGGTATCATTCTGAACCACCTTTTCGGATATCACAATAGCATCCTCAAAGTTATAACCTTTCCAGGGCATAAAGGCCACCTTAAGGTTTCTTCCAAGGGCAAGTTCGCCATCCTGTGTTCCATATCCTTCGGTAAGCACCTGTCCTTTCTTAACCTTATCGCCCTTTTTGACAATGGGAATCAGGTTAATACATGTATTCTGATTTGTCTTTTGATACTTCGGAAGATTATACTTTTTGATATCATCATCGAAGCTTACAAATTTTTCCTCATCTGTCCTGGAGTACCTTACCACAATCTGTTCTGCATCAACATACTCTACAACACCATCTCCTTCAGCTACCATCAAAATCCGTGAATCCCTGACCATCTGTCCTTCCAGTCCGGTACCAACTATTGGTGCCTCCGGTTTCATCAGAGGAACAGCCTGGCGCATCATATTAGATCCCATAAGTGCCCTGTTGGCATCATCATGCTCAAGGAATGGGATCAAGGAAGCAGCAATAGAAGCAATCTGGTTAGGAGCAACGTCCATCAGATCAACTTTCCCGGCTTCCTCATGCGGATAATCTGCCTCAAATCTTGCTTTAACCCTTGGGTTTATAAACTTTCCTTTCTCATCAAGTGGTGCGTTTGCCTGGGCAATTACCTTATCTTCCTCCTCTTCAGCACTGAGCCATACAACACCATTATTGGTGAGATCGACCACTCCTTCACTGGCTTTTCTATATGGAGTCTCAATAAATCCGAGATTATTTATTTTGGAGTAAACACAAAGTGATGAAATAAGTCCGATATTTGGTCCTTCAGGTGTCTCAATAGGACACAAACGGCCATAGTGGGTATAGTGAACGTCCCTGACCTCAAATCCAGCTCTTTCCCTTGAAAGACCACCTGGTCCGAGTGCAGACATTCTCCTTTTATGGGTCATCTCAGCCAGCGGGTTAGTCTGATCCATAAACTGCGACAGCTGATTAGTTCCAAAGAAGGAATTAATAACTGATGAAAGGGTTTTTGAGTTGATCAGATCCACAGGAGTAAACACCTCGTTATCCCTGACATTCATTCTCTCTCTTATTGTCCTGGCCATACGGGCCAGTCCGACTCCAAACTGGTTATATAATTGCTCTCCAACTGTACGAACACGCCTGTTACTGAGGTGGTCGATATCGTCGATATCAGTTTTTGAGTTTATTAGAGCTATAAGATATTTTATAATTTCAATGATATCCTCTTTTGTAAGAACCTTTACATCTTTATCAGTATTCAATCCAAGTTTAGTATTGATCCTGTACCTTCCTACTTCACCAAGGTCATATCTCTTATCAGAGAAAAAGAGTTTATCAATTACATCGCGGGCAGTCGCAACATCAGGTGGCTCAGCATTTCTGAGCTGTCTGTAGATATATAAAACTGCCTCCTCTTCCGCATTACACGGGTCTTTATGGAGTGTGTTATAAATAATTGCATAATCTGATACATTCTGATCTTCACGGTGTACCAGAATATCTTTTGCACCGGAGTCAACTATCAGATCAATATGTTCGGCCAGAATCTCTGTCTCTCTGTCAAGAATTACTTCGTTACGTTCGATCGATACAAGTTCACCAGTATCTTCATCTACGAAATCTTCAAACCACGACTTAAGTACTCTTGCAGCCAGTTTGCGACCGACTAATTTTTTTAGATTTGTTTTGGATACCTTTTGCTCTTCGGCAAGACCAAATATCTCAAGTATTTCTTTATCACTTTCGTAGCCAATAGCTCTCAAAAGTGTAGTTACAGGCAATTTCTTCTTACGATCAATATATGCATACATCACTGAATTGATGTCGGTAGCAAACTCAATCCATGATCCCTTAAAAGGTATGATCCTTGCTGAGTAAAGTTTTGTACCATTTGCATGAACACTCTGTCCGAAGAAGACACCCGGTGATCTGTGAAGCTGTGAAACCACAACCCGCTCAGCACCATTTATAACAAAGGTAGCCCTGTCTGTAAGATAGGGAACTGTACCCAGATAAACATCCTGAATAACTGTATCGAAGTCCTCGTGCTCGGGATCTGTACAATAAAGCTTCAGCTTGGCCTTCAGGGGCACACTGTATGTTAGTCCACGTTCAATGCACTCTTCAATAGTATAACGTGGAGGGTCAATATAGTAATCAATAAACTCCAGGATAAAGTTATTTCTTGTATCACTAATTGGAAAATTTTCATCGAAAACCTGGTGCAGTCCTTCTCTCTTCCTGTGCTCAGGAGTTGTTCCCATCTGGAAAAACTCCTGGAAAGATTTTAGTTGAATCTCCAGAAAATCAGGGTATTCCAGCTGATTTTTAATGGAAGCAAAACTTATTCTGTTACTTTTTTTCGCTGACATTTATAAAGGAATTAAGTGAACTTATTATTAAACGACAAAAAGGCCTAGTCCCGATTTGCTCGGGACTAAACCTGGTAACCTATAGTAGGTAAAACTTATTTAAGTTCAACTTCAGCTCCAGCTTCTTCAAGTTGTTTCTTAAGCGCCTCAGCTTCGTCTTTTGACACAGCCTCCTTAATTGGAGCCGGTGCAGAATCAACTACAGCTTTTGCCTCTTTAAGTCCTAGACCTGTAAGTTCCTTAACGAGTTTTACAATCTGCAGTTTCTGGCCACCTGCTGCATTCAGAATAACGTCAAATTCAGTTTTCTCTTCAACTGCTGCGCCTTCGCCACCAGCTGCCGGTCCGGCAATTGCTACTGCAGCTGCAGCAGGCTCGATACCATATTCTTCTTTAAGAATATCTGCCAATTCGTTTACATCTTTAACAGTTAAGTTAACTAGCTCTTCTGCCAACTTTTTAAGATCTGCCATTTTTAATATATTTAAAATAATTGTTAATACACTTGATTAATTTTCTCTCTGTGAGAGTGTTTCAAGGATACCATGAATGGTACCCGAACCTGATTGCAGTGCCGACATCACGTTTTTCACAGGCGACTGGAGCAATGCGATAAGATCTCCAAGCAATTCGTCCTTAGACTTAATTGCAACGAGAGCATCGAGCTCATTATCACCTACATAAACTGATTCTTCAACATATGCAGCTTTCAGCACAGGCTTGTCATTTTTCTTACGGAATTCCTTTATCAGTTTTGCAGGAATATTTCCGGTATTTGAAAACATAACAGACGTAGATCCTTTAAGAACAACATTCAGTTCATCCAGATCTTTTTCAGATTTTTCCATCGCCCTTTTAAGCAGGGTGTTTTTAACAACGATCATTAATATACCGCTCTCAAAACACTTTCTTCTAAGGGTTGATGTAACAGCAGCATTCAACTCGGCTGTATCAGTCAGGTAAAAGTGACTGTACTCATCCAGTTTCTCAGCCAGGCTGTTTATTATAGTGATTTTTTCTTCGCGTCTCATTTCTCCTCCATTAAATTAATTATTCATCCAGACCTTTAGGGTCAATCTTAATTCCCGGACTCATAGTACTCGACAGGAATATACTCCTGATATAAGTTCCTTTAGCTGACGCGGGTTTCAGTTTAACAATTGTTGCAATAAATTCTCTAGCATTGTCTGCAATCTTCTCTGGAGTAAACGAAACTTTTCCGATTGAGGCATGAATGATTCCATACTTGTCGACTTTGAAATCAATCTTACCCTGTTTCACTTCATTAACAGCCTTACCAATATCCATGGTTACAGTACCACTTTTAGGGTTAGGCATCAGTCCACGCGGACCGAGTATTCTACCAAGCTGACCGACCTTACCCATAGCTGAAGGCATGGTTATGATCACATCAATATCTGTCCATCCACCTTTGATCTTTTCAACATAGTCGTCAAGACCAACGTGATCGGCTCCTGCTTCTTTTGCTTCTTCTTCCTTATCGGGAGTACAGAGAACAAGTACTCTTGTCTCTTTACCTGTACCGTGGGGAAGGGAAACAACGCCACGAACCATCTGGTTAGATTTTCTGGGATCAATACCTAGTCTTACATCGATATCAACCGAAGAATCAAATTTGGTATTAGTTATTTCCTTCACCAGCTTTGAAGCTTCAATCAAACCATAAAGGTTGCCTCTTTCAAACTTTTCTAAGGCCAACTTCTTATTTTTGGTAAGTTTAGTCATATTATCCTCATAAATTTTAGTTACTACCCGGGAATTGTCCTTTAATGACGATTCCCATACTTCTAGCAGTACCTGCTACCATTCTCATAGCGGACTCAACTGTAAAACAGTTCAGGTCCTCCATTTTGTCTTCAGCAATTTGCTTTACCTGAGCCCAGGAGATTGTTGCAACCTTTTCTCTGTTGGATTCCGGAGAACCCTTTTTAAGTTTGGCTGACTCCAATAGCTGTACAGCAACCGGTGGTGTTTTAGTAATAAAATCAAAAGACTTATCACCATAAACAGTAATAATCACCGGGATAACCTTTCCAGCCTTATCCTGGGTTCTCGCATTAAACTGCTTGCAGAACTCCATAATATTCACACCTTTAGCACCCAGTGCAGGGCCTACAGGTGGAGATGGGTTTGCTGCGCCGCCTCTGATCTGTAGCTTAATAATACCAGCAACTTCTTTTGCCATAATTTACTTTGCTTAGTTTACGCGAAAGTTTGGTAACCACTCAGGAAGCATTATAAATGTCGTGCTTACCAATATCTTAAAATTAATAAATCCTAACTTTCCTTTTCTACCTGCATAAAGCTCAGTTCAAGTGGTGTTTTACGACCAAAAATCTTAACCATCACTTTAAGCTTCTTCTTTTCATCATTTACCTCTTCAATAACACCGGTAAAACTGTTAAACGGTCCGTCAACAACCTTTACCGCCTCACCTACAAAGAATGGAACATTAATTTCCTCATCACTTGCAGCAAGCTCATCAACCTTTCCCAGTATCCTGTTTATTTCACTCTTTCTGAGAGGAACAGGGTCGCCCTGCTGGGTACCAAGAAATCCAATAACATTCGGTATACTTTTGAGAATATGAGGTATCTCTCCTACCAGTGCAGCTTCAATAAGAATATATCCGGGAAAGAAATTTCTTTCCTTGTTTATTTTTTTCCCCTGCCTGATCTGGTAAACTTTTTCCTTAGGTATAAGTACCTGAGATATATAATCCTCGAGATTCAAACGATTTATCTCGCTTTCAATATACTCCTTAACCTTATTCTCCTTACCTCCAATGGCACGTAGGACATACCATTTTTTTACATTCTCACCCATTTCGAACTTATTCGTTTAGTATAATATCTGATATACAAACGTCATGATATTATCAAAAGCATAGTCCATCAACCATATAGCAACTGCAATAATGGCCGAGGCAATCATAACCACTGTAGTACTGTTTTGAAGTTCACTCCAGGTAGGCCATGTTACTTTGTGGACCAACTCGACATAAGATTCCTGAAAGTACTTTTTTATTTTTTTCATTTTCCTTATTAATGCATTTTAGCACGGGAGGAGAGACTCGAACTCCCGACACCTGGTTTTGGAGACCAGT